>JBMYTY010000370.1:0-2485 GCA_049604855.1 Gammaproteobacteria bacterium
CGCCAAGGGGCATCCGGCGGCGCGCGACCGGTGAATACCGGTCCATTGTGAAGCGCCCAGTTCGCCCGGAACGATGCTGATGGCAATCGAAGAACTGTTGATCAAGGCGGTCGAGCTCATGATTCTCGGCATGGGCTCCGTATTCATCATCCTCACGCTGATGGTGGGCCTGATTCTCGCCACATCGCGAATTCTCGGAACGTGGTTTCCGGAGGAGCCCGTGGCCACGGGTGCGGCTCCTCGTCCGGCCGCCGCCAAGGGCGCGGAGCAGGATGATTCCGAGCTGGTCGCCGTTATTCAGGCGGCCATTCACCGCTATCGCGCTTCCCATCACTGATTTCACAACCCAGAGGGTCCTCCGCGCGCCCCGTCCGGCGGGAGCGGCGCACGACACCAGGATCCGCTTTACTGAGGGCAAACCATGAGCAATCCACTCAAGATCACCGATGTCGTCCTGCGCGACGGACACCAGTCGCTGCTCGCGACCCGCTTCCGGACCGAGGACATGCTGCCCATCTGCGAGCAGATGGACCAGATCGGGTATTGGTCGGTGGAGAGTTGGGGCGGCGCCACCTTCGACTCCTGCATCCGTTTCCTGGGTGAGGATCCCTGGGAGCGTCTTCGTCAGTTCAAGAAGGCCATGCCCAACACCAAGCAACAGATGTTGCTGCGCGCTCAGAACGGCTTGGGCTACCGACACTACGCCGACGACGTGATTGAGAAGTTCGTTGAGCGCTGCGCCGTCAATGGCATGGACGTGTTCCGGATTTTCGATGCCATGAACGATGTCCGTAACCTGCAGACAGCGGTCAAGGCCGCCGTGGCCTGCGAACGCCATGCCCAGGGCACCCTGTCCTATACGGTCAGCCCCGTGCACACCATCGATATGTGGGTGGACATGGCCAAGCGCCTGGAAGACATGGGTTGCCACTCCATCGCGATCAAGGACATGGCCGGCCTGCTCAAGCCCTACGTGGCCGAGGAACTGGTCAGCAAGATCAAGGACGCCACCGAGCTTCCTTTGACCATGCAGTGCCATGCCACCACCGGCCTGTCCACGGCCACCTACATCAAATCCATCGAGGCCGGCATCGACATGCTGGATACCTCCATCTCCTCCATGTCCATGACCTACGGTCACTCGGCCACGGAATCCCTGGTCTCCATTCTTGAGGGCACGGACCGTGATACCGGGCTTGATGTCCAGAAGTTGGAGGAAATTGCCGCGTATTTCCGCGAGGTGCGGAAAAAGTACGCCAAGTTCGAGGGGGCGCTGCGCGGGGTCGACTCCCGCATCCTGGTGGCCCAGGTGCCCGGCGGCATGTTGACCAACCTTGAGAACCAACTGCGTGAGCAGGGCGCTTCCGACCGACTGGACGAAGTGCTGGAGGAGATTCCGCGTGTTCGCGAGGACCTGGGCTTTATCCCGCTGGTCACGCCCACATCCCAGATCGTTGGCACCCAGGCCGTGATCAATGTTCTGTCCGGTGAACGCTACAAGACCATCACCAAGGAGACCGCGGGGGTCCTCAAGGGCGAGTATGGTGCCACCGCCGCCCCGGTGAACTCCGAGCTCCAGGAGCGTGCTTTGGAGGGTGGTGAGGTCATCACCTGTCGTCCAGCCGACCTCATCGAGGCGGAGATGGACAAGCTCACCGACGAGTTCCGCAAGCTGCAGGCCGAGAAAGGCTTCCGGGTCGCCGCCGACGAAATCGACGACGTGCTCATCTACGCCCAGTTCCCGCAGGTGGGGCTGAAGTTCCTTGAGAACCGTGATAACCCGGATGCGTTCGAACCCCATCCCGACAAGGACAAGGCAGCCCCCGCGGCGGCCCCGTCCGCTCCCGCCGCGGCCGCACCCGCCGCGGCGTCTTCCGGTCCCGAGGCCTACACCGTCGCCGTCAATGGCAAGAGCTACAACGTCGTGGTCGCCCCCGGGGGTGAGGTCACCGATGTCCAGCCCGCTGCTCCGGCCGCCGCGGCCCCCGCCGCGCCTGCCCCTGCCGCCGCTGCGCCCGCTACGGCTGCCGAGACCGTCACCGCCCCCATGGGCGGCACCATTATCGATGTGTTGGTGAATCCGGGTGACGATATCGCGGGCGACACCGTGGTCATCATCCTCGAAGCCATGAAGATGGAGACCGAGGTGCGCTGTGCCACCGGAGGCAAGGTGCTCGAGGTTCTGGTAGGCAAGGGCGACGCGGTGAACCCGGGTCAGGCCCTGGTCTCCCTGGGCTAAGGCGGCACTTTATGGAACAGGGTCTCATCCAGCTCTGGCAGTCCACCGGGCTAGCGAACTTTGCCATCGGTCAGGTGGTGATGATCGCGGTCGGCTGCCTGCTCATCTACCTCGCCATCGTCAAGGGGTTTGAGCCTCTGCTGCTCATCCCCATCGGCTTCGGCGGCATCCTCGCCAATATTCCGATCGCGGGAATCGCCGGACCTGATGGCCTGCTCGACATTCTCTACAACGCGGGAATTGAGA
>JBMYTY010000371.1:0-2484 GCA_049604855.1 Gammaproteobacteria bacterium
AGGTGCAGCAGCATCTTGCCGAGCGCGAAGCGCTCGAACGGCGAGCCCCCCGCCTCGCGGATGCGCGCCTCGCGCCGCTTGCGCAGCTCGGTCGGCACCTCGTCAAACAGGGCATTGATGCCGTCCGCGCCGATGGCGGCCAGCATCTCCCGTTCATCGGCCTGGGTATGGGGAATAAAAGGCATAGGTCTCAACTCCGCCCGGGCTTCTCAATACGCCCAAGGCCTCGAAAACGTCTGGACCAAAGCAGCAACGGCGGGGGCAAACCATCCGCTCAGCGGACACCAGACCAATTCAAAACTCAAAACTCAAAACTCGAACCGCCGAGCCTCACCCACCGGCACTGCCCCAACGGTTCCAAGCCCTCCCGGCGAAACCCGGGCGCTTCGGACAGCCCGCTCAGTCTTCGTCTTCGCAGAACTCGCCATAGGCCTCGGCGTCCATCATCTCGTCCACCGAGCCCGCATCCACCAGGGTCATCTTCCAGATCCAGCCTTCGCCGTAAGCGTCGGTGTTGATGGTCTCGGGGGCGTCGGTGAGCGCCTCGTTGACCGCGGTCACCTCGCCATCGAGCGGGGCATAGACGTCGGACGCGGCCTTCACCGACTCGACCACGGCGATAGCGTCCTCGGCGGCCACCTCCGCGCCGGCCTCGGGCAGTTCGACGAATACCAGGTCACCCAGAAGCTCCTGGGCATGGGCGGTGATACCGATGGTCACGCTGCCGTCTTCTTCGACGCGGATCCATTCATGGCTCTTGGTGTAACGCAGGTCGCTGGGGATATCGCTCATAAGTCACCGAACAGTTCGTTGGCCGGAATCGGGTATGGGGAATAACGGGGTATGGGGAATAACGGGTTTGACGGTTCAGGATCGATGAACCGTCAGAGTTCAAACTGGGCCTTGCCGTGGCGTACGAATACGGGTTTCACGACGCGGGCGGGGAGGCGTCTGCCACGCATCTCCACTTCGCAACGCTCGCCGATGCCCTTGGGCACCCGCGCCAATGCGATGGCCACATTCAGGGTAGGCGAAAAACTGCCCGATGTGATCTCACCCTCACCGGCATCGCAGATCACCTTCTGGTGATCGCGCAGCACGCCCTTGCCTTCCAGCACCAGGCCGACGAGTTTCTGGGTGATGCCCGCGGCCCTTTCGGCCTCGAGGGCGGCACGCCCGACGAAGCCACGCACAGGCGCACCCTCGCTGACCGGGTCCAGGGCAATGGTCCAGCCCAGGCCGGAGATCCAGGGGCTGGTGGTTTCGTTCATGTCCGAACCGTAGAGGTTCATTCCCGCTTCCAGGCGCAGGGTGTCACGGGCCCCCAGACCGGCCGGGGCAACCCCGACGGCGGCCAGTGCATCCCAGACGGCCGCGGCACGTCCGGCGGGCACCATGATCTCGAAGCCATCCTCACCGGTGTAACCGGTACGGCCCACGAACAACTCGCCGCATTCGGCGGCGAAGAAGGGCTTGAGCCCCGCGGCCGGGGCGATCTCCTCACCCAGTGCCGCTGCCGCCTTGTCCCGGGCCTTGGGACCCTGCACCGCGATCATGGCCATGTCGGAACGCTCATTGAGGGTGACTTCGAAGCCCTCGGTGTGTTGTTCCAACCAGGCCATGTCCTTGTCGCGGGTGGCGGCATTGACCACCATGCGGAACCAATCGTCACTCATGAAGTAGACGATGAGATCGTCCACCACCCCACCCTCGGGGTTGAGCATGGGGGAGTACAGCGCTTTGCCCGGGGTCTTGAGCTTGGCCACGTCATTGGCCAACAGGTGGGACAGATAAGCCCGGCAGTCGCCCGTGATGTCCACCACGGTCATGTGCGAGACATCGAACATGCCCGCATCCTGGCGCACCTGGTGATGCTCCTGAACCTGGGAACCGTAATGCAGGGGCATATCCCAACCGCCGAAATCGACGATCTTCGCGCCAGCGGCGACGTGGGTGTCGTAGAGGGGGGTGCGTTGGCCCATGGTGAAAACTCGCTACCGTGACGATGTCGGGTCAGTGGCCGAAGCCACCACACCCCTCTGTCCGGTCACCTGAGAGATTTGCGGCTGGAGACGCCTGTGCCGCCTCCAACCCTACCCCCTTCGGTGGGTGCCTCTTGCCGTGCATGGGAATGCAGGGTGGGCACCACTCTCCAGAGCCAACTGTCGATCCGCGGTCCTTTTGCCTGAGCGTTTCCGGGCGGGTTGCGCCTTCGGCGGCCGGCGACCCGGCTCTCTCCCGCGGAGACATGACGTTGAGGGCGCGACTATGCCCCAGCCCGCGGGGGCACGCAAACGGGTACCGGCATGGGATCACGCCCGCGCGCCTCACTCAGGGTCACCGACGCGCCCGGTCGCATCCGCTATGAAGTCCAGTACGCGCCGCAATGCCTCGCGCAGCTTGTGTATCTCATGCGCCGCGCCTTCCAGTTGCCCGTTCTCGGTCCCCTTCATGAGGCGACGACAGCACTCCACCACTTCACCG
>JBMYTY010000372.1:0-2480 GCA_049604855.1 Gammaproteobacteria bacterium
AGCTGCCCTTGAAGACAGGCGATATTGACCGCCGAATGCCTGTTCATTCCTTTTCCATCCCGAAGTCCTCGGTCTCCTTGTAGGCCTTGGGGCAGTGAAGCACCGGTTTGTCGGCCAGGCGGTCGAGCTTGAGGGTTGTCACCGTGTCATCGCGGATGCGCATGAACAGGTCTTTGTGGGAGACGATGGAGATGCCGTAGGAGGGGATGATCTTCTCGATTTTTTCTCTCCATCCCTCGGTGGTCATTTCCCTGGCGAAACACTTTTCAATGATCTCAAGGATGATGGGCACCAGGATGGACGCCCCGGGTGAAGCGCCCAGCAGGGCGGCCAGGCTGCGGTCCTTGCTGGTGATCACCTCGGTGCCAAACTCCAGCTTGCCGCCCTTGTCCGGACATTTCTTGATGATCTGTACCCGCTGACCGGCGGTGGCGAAGGCCCAGTCCGTGTCGTGGGCCTCCGGGTAATACTCGCGCAGGGCGGTCATGCGCGAGGCATGGGTCTGCATCACTTCGCCGATGAGGTACTTCACCAGGTCGAAATTGCGCAGGCCCACGTTGAGGATGGCCCACAGGTTGTCGGGCTTGATGGATTTCAACAGGTCCCAGTGCGAGCCCTGCTTGAGAAACTTGGTGGTGAACCCCGCGAACGGACCGAAGAGCAGGGCCTTTTCGTCGTCGATCAGACGGGTGTCGAGGTGGGGAACGGACATGGGGGGTGAGCCCACGGACGCCTTGCCGTAGGCCTTGGCCATGTGTTGCTCGACCACCTTCGGGTTCTTACACACCAGCCATTGCCCGCTGACCGGGAAGCCACCGTAGCCCTTGGCTTCGCGGATGCCCGACTTCTGCAGCAGGGGGAGTGACGCGCCACCCGCGCCGATGAACAGAAAGCGCGCGTTGACCCGCTCGATCGAGTGGTTGACCCCGTGGCGCAGCTTCACCGTCCAGGTGCTGTCCTCCTCCTGGGTCACGTTCACGGCTGAGGTGTTGAGCATCAGCTCGAAGTCTTCCTGGGTGTTCAGGTGCCGGATCATGCCCCGGCTCACCGCCGCGAAATTCACGTCCGTGCCATGGTGTACGCGGGTGGCGGCGACCTTCTGCTTCGGATCGCGGCCTTTCATCATCAGCGGCACCCACTCGCGCAGTTCGTCCGGGTCCTCGCTGTACTCCATGGGCTCGAACATGGGGTGCTCGATCAGCGCCTCGTAGCGCTTGCGCAGGAACTCCACGTTGTCCTCGCCCCACACGAAGCTGACGTGGGGCACCGGGTTGATGAAGGCCTCCGGGTTGGGCAGGGCCCCCAGCTTCACCAGGTGAGACCAGTATTGAAGACTCACCTCATAGCGCGCATTGATGCCGAAGGCCTTGTGGATATCGATGCTGCCGTCGGCCAGTTGTGGCGTGTAGTTCAGCTCGCAGTAGGCGGCATGACCTGTTCCCGCGTTGTTCCAACCCGCGCTGCTCTCCTGCAAGGGGGTGCCCAGCCGCTCCACCATGATCACCTTCAGGGTGGGATCGAGCTGTTTGAGCATGGAGGCAAGTGTCGTGCTTACTGCCCCCGCGCCGATCAGGAGGATGTCGGTTTTTCTTGGATTCATCGGTGACACCGGTTCGGACGAGCGACGGAAGCATTCCGGGGGATGTCACCCGGGGTCAACCGTGAGCAGTCCGTGGAAAAGGTCGCCGACGGACTATAGGTGGGGTTACGGGGTGATGAATTGTGATTTTCAAAGCAAAGGATAAGGCCTGGAGCGGTGCTTCGGTCACGCCTCCGCCGACTGTCGATTCCAACATGGGGGCCCACAGCGGCCAGAAGGTGGAGGCCTGTTGTTCGGGAGGCGTGCAACGACCGCGTGGCCAACGCCCTGGCGTAATGTGGGATTCTCGGTTGCCCGGGCGTGTTAGTAAGTGACCTTGGAAGACGGATCCGGCGGGGAGAGCGCCGTGCCGTCTGAACCGGTTGCGATCCGCTCACACCGTGGCACGGGCAAGCCGGCAGCAGAACAATAAGAGAATCAGACCATGACCGCACACAACACACGACCGTCCCGCATACCCGACCTGCCCCCGGTACGCATCCTGCCACCGTCGTCCGTTCTGAGCTGGTTGCGTACGGGTTGGGCGGACATGTGGCGGGTCGGCGGCCCAAGCCTGCTGCATGGGCTGATCGTCGTTGTGCTCAGTATCGCCATCCTGTCCCTGACCCTGCTGCGCTGGGAGCTGGTCATCATTGCGGCCTCCTGCTTTCTGATCACCGGGCCGTTCATCGCCACGGGCCTCTATGCCTTGAGCCGTGACCTGGAGAACTACGACAGGCCCACCATGGAGCACGCCATCGCCGCATGGCGTAAGTCCAGCCATCGCCTGTTCCGTTTCGGATTGCTGCTGCTCGGGGTCTGCGTGCTCTGGGTGGCCGTGTCGGCCATCCTGTTCTACCTGTTCGTCAATGTACGCATCGACGACCCCCTGGACTTCCTA
>JBMYTY010000373.1:0-2477 GCA_049604855.1 Gammaproteobacteria bacterium
CCCGCATTCATGCGACTCCGAGCATCATCTATCCCTGGGTCAACCCCTGGGGGCTCATCAGCGCACGCGCGGATTTGTTCACCACGGCCTATCAACTCGAGAATCTGAACGGCACGGTCATCCGCGACCCTTCCGTGGTCGCTCCCATGTTCAGCGTCGACAGTACCGTTATCTTCGAACGCGACTACGAATGGGGCGAGGATTCCCGGCTCACCCACACCATCGAACCCCAGGCCAAGCTCACCTACATCCCTTGGGCCGACCATTCCAATCTCCCGGTCTTCGATTCCAATGTCCCCCAAGCCACACGGGCCAATCTCAAACGAATCAATCGTTTCACCGGGGCGGACCGGGTGGGTGACACCTTCAAACTTGCCGCCGGATTCGACACGCGCATCCTCGACGCGGGCGGAATCCAGCGCATAAAGCTCGGCAGCACACAGGTCTTCTACTTTGATGACCGCAGCGTTCAGCGCAGTGCCCGTGCCTTCCAGGATGGAACCGAGTACTCCGAAATCGCCACGGACTTCGTCATGGACCTGAACGATCAGTGGGCAGCGGACGGGGAACTCGTCTGGGACCCGGATCGGGGTGACACCGTCGCCAACCGGTTCGATATCCGTTATCGGCGGGACGTGGATCACGTATTCGACATCGGATACCGCTACAGACGCCGCAGTTTTGAGCACATCACCGCCAGCACGCGTTGGCTTCTGACGCCGGGATGGACGCTGTTCGCGGGCTTTGATTACAGCCCCCGCAACGACGATTTCATCGACAACATCTTTGGAATTGAGTACGACGACTGCTGTCTTACGGTGCGCGTCGCCTTCAGGGACTACAAACTCCTTCCCCAGGCCAGCGCCCAGAATGACGAAGAAAGCGAAATCTCCCTGGGCATCCAGATCGAACTCAAGGGATTCAATTTCGTCGGCACCAACCTGGAAGCCGAACAGATGGAACGCATTCCCGGGGTCCGCAGCTACGACCTCTGAGGTCACGCAGCGACCGGGAACGCCCCCACGACAATACAAAGTGTAAGCAGACATGCATCTTCATAGCCGACTGTTCAAAGCCTGCCTCGCGGTTACTTTGGTGGTTCTGACCGCCCCGGCCCAGGCGCAGGGCGGCGTTGATTTTTCACCCCCGGCACAGGGTTCCGTAAGCGCACAGACCCTTGACGGCATAGTCGCCGTGGTCGATGACGACGTGGTTCTCGCCTCGGAGCTACGCAAGGAATTGCGCACTATCGTGGATGGATTGCGCGCCAAGGGCGTCGGCCTTCCCCCGCGCGACGTGCTGACCCGCCAGGTCCTGGAAAAACTCATCCTCAACCGGCTCCAGCTGGCCCTGGCCGAGCGCTCAGGCATCAAGATCGATGACGAACGCCTGAACCGCGCCATCGAGGCCATAGCGCGGCGCAACAACCTGACCCTGGTCCAGTTCCGCGACACCATCGAACGCGAAGGCTTCTCCTACGAAGACTTCCGTGAAGGCGTTCGTGACCAGATGGTGATTCGTTCCATCCGCCAACGCCAGGTCAACAACCGGGTCAGCGTGACCGACCAGGAAGTCGAGACCTTCCTGGCGGCCGAGGCCGAGAAATCGGGTATCAACACCGAATACCGCCTTTCCCAGATCCTGGTGGCCGTGCCCTCCGGCGCCAACCCGGGACAGGCTGAAGAGGCCTTCACCAAGGCCAAGGAGCTGGTTGCTCAGCTACGCGCCGGAGCGGAGTTCAGCGAAACCGCCATCAGCGAATCCGATTCTCCCGATGCCCTCGAGGGGGGCGACCTGGGGTGGCGGACCACGGCGGCCATTCCGCGCGTACTCAGTGCCGAGGTCGAGTGGATGACGGTCGGCCAGGTCAGTGACCCGATTCGAAGCAGCAGCGGCTACCACATCGTGAAGCTGCAGGATAAGCGCAGCGACCAGAGCCGCAGACTCGTCGATCAGTTCAAGGCCCGCCATATCCTGATCAAACCCTCGGAGATCGAGAGCGCCGCGCAAGTGCGTGATCGTCTGTCGCGTTTGCGCCAGCGCGTTCTCGGCGGTGACGATTTCGCCACGCTGGCCCAGGGAAATTCTGATGATTCCGGCACGGCCGGCAAAGGTGGCCAGTTGGACTGGTCAAATCCGTCTGATTTCGTGCCGCAGTTTTCGGAGGCCGTTCAGGGACTCAGTCCTGGACAGATCAGCGAACCGTTTCAGACCCCGTTTGGCTGGCACATCGTCCAGTTGCAGGATCGACGCCGTGTGGACCAGACCGACGAAATCACCCGGGAAAAGGCACGCGAAGCGCTGACCAAGGGCAAGGTTGAGGAAGAGACCGATCTCTGGCTGCGCAAGTTGCGTGATGAGGCTTATGTCGAAATCCGCATCAACCTCGGTAGCGCATCCTGAGGCCTGATTCCCCCGGATGCCGGGCCCATTGTCCCGGCACCGACGGGGTCGGGTGAACCGTGCACATGGAATCT
>JBMYTY010000374.1:0-2468 GCA_049604855.1 Gammaproteobacteria bacterium
TATGGCAAGCCTGGATCAGGACAGGAAAACGCTAACTCACCTACACGCCCGACTCCTTGTGCGGAGTCAAACGAGCCTTGGCCAGCACGGATCAAGCAGAGCGTTCAGCCGCACCGCCAAGCCCTGTACGATAGCGCGATAATCCGATGCACATATTCTGGAGCCCACGCGATGCAACATCGCCGCCCGATTGCTTCTCTCGCCCTGTTCTTATCGCCCCTGGCCCTGCTGCCCACGTCAGCATGGGCGCAGGACGGTATGGGCACGCCACTGCTCATCGGCGCCGCGGTCGTGGTGGCCGCGGTGGTCATCGTTCTCCTGGTGCTGCGCCGTCGGGGCTCGGTGCGGGACCCGGCGTCGCCCAGCTCCGACCCGACCCGAGGCGTAGCGCCTCCGGCCGCATCCAAATCCGCGAAAGCGTGGGACGAAAAGACACCGCGCCTGGTCGACCTGGACCCAGAAATGCAGGGGGAGTGGACCGGATTCGATGAAGATGAGGTCTTGGTGGGGCGCGTCTCCACGTCGGAAGTCGGGGTCACGTCCATGGTCATCGACAAACCCACCGTCAGCCGCAAGCACGCCCGGTTCGAACTCACGGGCGAGCAGTGGTTTCTGACGGACCTCGGCAGCGGCAATGGCACTTTCGTCAATGACACCGCGCTCCACGGCCGCCACGCCCTGCGCAATGCGGACCTGATTCGCTTCGATGCCTTTGTGTTCCGCTTCGACTGGCCGACCGATCCCGGTGCCCCGGCCAAGGCCGCCGCATCGACGGGGGCCGCGGACAAGTTCACACCCGAGGGAACCATGATCACCCACGGTCAAGCGGGGGCCGCGGCATCCTCGGGGGTCGATACCGCAATCTCCAACGCCGCACCGGCGGCCGACATGGGGGCGACCGCGCAGTTCACCCCGGACATGCTCCCCGGCGGCCTCGACGACGATAAGACCGAAGCCATGGACTTCGCTGCCACGGCCATGCTCCCTCCTGACCAGAGACCCTCGGCCACGGGACCGACGACCACCGCACCAACGACCACCGCACCGGCAGCCAAGCCCGCCGCAACGCGCCCCGGACAGGTTTCCAGCGAAGACTTCGACCTCGGGGGCGACACACCTTTCCCCATCGCGGGGGACGGCGATGATGCCACTGACGTTCTGATGCCTGGAACACCGCCAGCCGAACCGCCCCGGCCAACACATTCCACCCCGACCCAACAGGAAACTGAAGATCGGGACGACACCGACCTCCTTCCGGAAGACACGGGAGCCGCCAATCCCTTTCCCAACGCGGACGAGGACAACAAAACGGAGGTGCTCTCGAATCCCGCCTCACCCAACGAATTTGACGGCACGCTGATGCTGACCGCGGAGCAACTACGTAACCAGGCCGCCTCCTTACCCGACCCGGAGGCCGAGAAGGACGATCACAAAGACGGCAAAGGCTGACTCCGTCCGCGGCGTCCACCGGGGAACAAGCGGGCTTGTGTTTTCCAGGGTATATAAGAGATCATTGATATACCTCAAGATCAGAACCGAGCCATCCGGGGAGACTGCGCACCCTGATGGCATCCTGGGATTCGCCTTGCCGTTTCGGCTGTGCGACCCTCGGACGTCCCTGTCCGCCATCAGCGGAACGGGGAGAGCGCATCACGAACCCCATAAAGAAGACCGACCCGGAGCGCCAGATGATCACCAAAGCCTTCCGTCTGACCAGCCTTGCCGCCGCGTTTACGGCCGCGGCGATGCTCAGTCCGGTATCCGCGCAGGATGAAACCGCGGCACCCGTCGCGACAGTCCCCGCGGACCTGATCTACACCGTTTCTGACGGCAGCACGGCACGAGGTGCGGTACTCGGCGGCACCATCGTCCCCGAGAAAATGGTCAAGCTGTTGGCCCAGATGCCCGGGGAAGTGAAATTCATCTCCGGTGAAGAAGGTGATGCCTTCCGTAACGGCGACAACCTGGTGGGACTGGACACCGCAACGCTCGAAGCCAAGCAGCGCGCCGCGCGCATGGGTCTGAACAACGCCATGACCCAGTACAACCGGGAAGTGCTCACGCCCAACTCCCAGTCCAATGGAATGCTTGGCGGTGCACCGTCCATGTTCAGCATGTTCTCCGACCCCATGCGCTCCATGATGGGCCAGGGCTCGCCCGGTTACGAACGCCACTCCAATCTCGTGGGCCAGCAGACCCAGGTGGAAGCCGCCCAGGCCAGCGTTCGTGAAGTGGAGGAAATGCTCAAGAACGCCGTCAGCGTCGCCCCCTTTGACGGTGTCATCGTGCAGAAGATGGTGGAAGTCGGCGACGTTGTGCAGCCCGGCATGCCCCTGGTGGTCTATGCCGATACCAGCGTCCTACAGATCCAGGTCGAGGTCCCCTCCCGCCTGGTCGCCACCCTGAGCGAGGGAGACCGGATATCCGCCCGCATGGATCACAAGCCCGACCCGGTCACCGTGACCGTG
>JBMYTY010000375.1:0-2444 GCA_049604855.1 Gammaproteobacteria bacterium
CGTCGACCACGATGGGCATGTAGCCGTGGTCCTTACCGCAGAGCTCAGCACACTGGCCGCGATAGGTACCGGTCTCATCAGCCCGGATCCACATCTCGTTGATGAAGCCCGGGATGGCGTCTTTCTTCCAACCGAATTCCGGCACCCACCAGGCGTGGATCACATCGCTCGCCGTGAGCAGGAAACGGACCTTTTTACCCGCCGGGATGACCAGGGGCTTATCCACGTCGAGGAGATAAGCGACCGGGCGAATCCCCTTGGCAACGGCGGCATCAATGGCGGCCTGGTCGTCATCAATGCTGGTGCGGGTCCCATCAGGGTTGTGCGCGGCGATTTTCTTCTCCGCGTTCAGAAGGTACTGACCGTTCTTGCTGAGTTGGAGCTCTCCCGCACCGTGCTGGCGGGCCATGTTGGATTCCGCGTCGAGGGTGCTGAAGAATTTCACACCATCCTCCACGTATTCGTACTCCCATTTCCACTGATAGCCGGTGACCTTCACGGTCATATCCGCATCCGAGGTGTCGTACATATCCACCAGGGTGGTGGTGGCGGGAACCGCCATGACGACGAGGATCGCGAAGGGGATGACGGTCCAGATGATCTCGAGTGTCGTGCTCTCATGGAAGGTCGCGGGGGTGACACCTTTCGATTTGCGATGGGCATACATGGAGTAGGCCATGGCACCGAAAACCACGATCCCGATGATCACGCAGATCCAGAGGATGATCATGTGCAGGTCGTATACGGAAGAACTGGTCTCCGTTACACCAACCGGCATATTCAACTCACCCAGGGAGGCAAACGCCGGCGTTACACCCAGGCCGACGGCACTGACGAGCAGGCGCATCAGCGCCCGCGGGTTACGCATGGAAAACATGCAGCTCTCTCTCTAATTGTCGTGAAATTTACCGGGCCTCGATTAGACCGACGCGATCCTACGTCGCTCCCACGAAAACCCTTACAGCCCCGCCCATCCAAGCCGGGCCGCCAAATTCTTGGCGAGTCCTTCGCGCTCGTCTTCGGTGAGAAAGGATCCCACCTCGACGAATTTACCGTGTGACCGGAGCAACAACCGTGAGGGATGAAGCCTCTGTCTCGGCTGGCTGAGTTGCACCCGCGCCCAAGTGCGCTGGAACTCAACCGTGATATCTGGCTCTCGTCGACCCTTTTCCACGCGAATGATCTCATCGCCTATGCTGATCACCTCGCACCGGGAGGCCGACAACCCGGTGTGGTAAAGCGCCATGGCGACCAGCGTCAACTCCAATCCCGCGAAAGGCAGGACGGGCCAGTAACCGAGTGTCGCCAGTCCCAAGCCAACGGTCATGGTGATTGCGAACAATCCGCCGAGGAAGATGAGATTTCCCCGCCAATCCATGGACCGGTTAGGACGCAGGACATATCGGGTTGATCCGGGGGCATCGGTCGAACTTTCGGCAACCATGTGTAACCCCTCGCAACGCAATACAGGCCATTGACGGCTTTCAGGCGGCCGACATGCTACCCACCCGGGGGCGAATTGGCAACAAATGACATAGCTCAAGGAAACGCCCTGACCGCCTGTCTAGACGATTGAAATTATTGGTTTTTCCAGCACTCGGGGACTTCACCCCAAATTTACCGAGCGCCCCAATTAGTTATTTCTAATCCAACAACTTGGGCAGCAACTTGGGAACCCCTGGGGCTCTCCCGGCGCCAGCATCGTATCGGCCGGGATATGACGGGGTTTCATCAACCGTGAACGAGAAAGGCCAGCACGGCGGAGCCGGCTGGCCTTTGAGCGTCGTGTACCGAGGTGCCGACAGGGCCACCCGGTCGCGACCGGCTACCTACTTCATGTAGGCCGGAGTGCCGATATCTTTCTGCGACGTGGCTTGCTCATACCCCAGTTTTCCCTGCAGGGCTGCTTCGTTGCACGCTTTGACGGCCTTGGCGAAATCTCCCGCCGCGGCGGCCTCGGCACCTTTCTTTATGAGCTTACCGGTATCCCGCCACTCACCACCGACGCCCGAGGCTTTGGCCCGGGATTCGTCTGCGGCCTTGCAGGCCGCATTGGCGGCAGCCTGTTCGGCGGAAACCTTCTCAGCGGCCGCCTTTTCAGCTGCATGAACAAGGCCGGATGCCAGGGTGAAACCCGCGGCAAGGGTGAATGCCGCCACAATCTTTTTCACGGACATGATCTGTCTCCTATGGAATATGACGGTTGATCACTTACGAGAGCTGGGGCCGTTGTAAGGCAGGCCATTGCTCATGTAGGTCAGGAAGTACTCAAGATTTCTGTACTCCGGGCCCTGCGCTTTGAACGCCTTGGCACGGACCTGCTTGTTGCAGCCACCGTAGCGGCGATGGATGGTGCCCCAGGGCTTTCCTGCCACCTGCCACTTGGTCCGCCAGACCGGGAATCCTACACCGTGACCCAATCCGGCACTCAGGACATCGCCGCG
>JBMYTY010000376.1:0-2440 GCA_049604855.1 Gammaproteobacteria bacterium
ACAACGCCTGACGGACACGGACCCTGACCAACTCAGCCCGCGCGAAGCCCTGGATCTGATCTACGAACTCAAGGGCATGACCTGAGACGTCCCGATTCCGCTTCCGGGACGTGATTCAGCCCTCGAAATCCCCCGGGGAAACCCCTAGACTGCCTGCCGCTTCGCCACAGACCCACGGATAACGCCCCCATGCATGTCGCCTACGTAGACCCCCGGCCGGTACCCGGTCTGCGTGCGGAGGCCATGCAACTGTTGCAGACCGTGGACGGGCTTGCCCAGGCCGGTGCGGAAGTCACGCTGATCGCACCCGGGCCCCGCGACGGCACAAGTGTGGAAGATATTCTGGGTCGGCCCCTGCACCGCAACGTGACCTGGCTATCTCTGTTCGATCCACGCAAACGCTGGTGGTTTCCGCTCAACACCAGCCGCCCCTTCTTTCGCCGCGCCACAACCCTGATCCGGTCGCTCAGCCCTGACGCGATCATGTGTCGCCATCTCGGGGTCGCCGATCACGTACTCCGGCATCTGCCACGTGCCCGTCTTTTCTTCGAGCTGCACGAGGTATTCGCCACCAGCTTCGAAGCCAACCATCCGCAACCTGACACTGCCGCACAGGCCAAGCTGGACCGACTCCGAAACCGCGAGCAGCGCGTATACCGGGCGGCCGCCGGGCTGATCACCTTGACCGACGAACTCGGCCAACAGGCTGCCGAGCGCTACAGCGGCATCGCACCACGAACCACGGTACCGAACGCCGTCGACAACGTACTCGCGGAAGCGAGCCGACGCGATAAGGCAACACCGGACCGCATGCGCATCCTGTACCTCGGTGGCCTGCACCCATGGAAAGGGGTCAACCTGGCAATCGAAATGATGCAATGGCTACCGACCGCGCATCTGAGCATCGTGGGCAGCGGCAGCGCCGAGCGAATGGAAGAATTGCGCACCCTCTCGCGCGATCTCGGTATCGGTGACCGAGTGGATCTCGTGGGCCCCATCATGCCGCCCTCGGAACGCTTCAGCATCATCGCTGATCACGACCTATGCGTGCTTCCGCTGCTGCCGAACAACGTCGGCACCTCGCCCCTGAAACTGTTCGAATACCTGACCATGGGCAAACCGACCGTGGTGGCCGACCTCCCTTCACTGCGCCGCCTCGTCACCGATGGCGAACACGTGCTGCTGGCCACCGCCGAGGACCCACGGGCCTTCGCCCATTGCCTTGAGCGGCTGATCGACGATCCGGCCCTGTACGAGCGCCTGAGCCATGACGGTCAGGCATTGGCCTCGACCCAGGGCTGGGCACAGCGTGGCACGCGACTGCTGAATGCCTTCAAGGCTGAAGGAACGCCTGACAGTGCTTGACGCTCCCCCCGACACCCATGAACAAATCCACGCCGTGACGCCTTCCAGAACATCTCCATCACCTGGACCCTCCGGTTCACCGGAGACATCCGAAGAACGCGGTGCAAAGGGCCTGTTCCGGGGCCAGGACATCAGCCTTAGCGCAATCCGCATCGGTGTTCTGGTCTACGTGGCCGTTATGTTTCTGCCCCATACGGGCTTTGTCCGCACCCTGTCGCTCTACATTCCTTTCCTGTTCTGGATATGGCGGCAGGCCACCCAGCGGGGCGAGAGCCTGACCATCCTGCGCCAGCCGATCATGCTCATGTTTATCGCCTGGGTCTTGGTCCTGCTGCCCTCGGCCCTCTATGCGCCGGACATGGGATACGCGCTGACCACCTATCACAAGACGGCGTTACGTGCCCTCATCCTGGCACTGCTGGTGGTGGAGGGGTTCAACGATCCGCGGTGGTTTCGTCGCCTGTTGCTCTGGTTGAGCCTGATGGCCATCGGCCTGGTCGGGCTGTTCGTCTACGCCATCATCCTGAACGTCGATAAGGCGGGCGGACTCAACATGGTGGAGTCCAGCGGCCAGTTCCGCGTATTCGGGGACGCCTTGGTGATCATCCTGCCCCTGGTTTACCTTCACGCCCGCGCCATACGCAGCCGATGGCGCTGGCTGTTCTGGGTCACCGCCTTACTGCTGGTCGCCCTCGCCGTGGTCACGGGATCACGGGCCGTCTTTACCGCCGCTGTCTGTGGCTTGGTGTTCCTGGTGATCCTGGACCGGCACCGCGCGGCACTGGTCACCATGGCCACGGGCATGGCACTGGGTATGCTCGTGTTCGTCTTCACCTTTCAGCAGCGGGTGCTGGATGAGCGTTTCGACGCCGGTCTCTACGACACCGTTCGCATGGAGCAGATCTGGAAGCCCAGTGTGGGGATTCTCATGGACCAGGCCCCCTGGCTGGGCTTCGGCTACGGACCCGCGCATTTCAACGCACGCTACGACGAGACCATGCGCAACACCCCCGGCATGGAACGGCGCGAAGGCCGCTACGGCCTGCACAACCAGCTACTGGAGATCGCCGTGCAG
>JBMYTY010000377.1:0-2438 GCA_049604855.1 Gammaproteobacteria bacterium
TGCGGGACAGCCTCTGGACCGAAGGTACCCTGCGCAAGATCAAGCGCTGATTCACCCGATCTGATTGCCGCTTCGGTACACGATCCGAATGGGTCGTGGCAGTTCGGGGCGGGGAGGAACACCAAATGAAACGAAGCATCCTGTTCAGCTCCATGGCACTTGCCTTGAGCATTCCCGGACTCACTCTGGCTGAGTTCACCACATCTGGTTACGTCAAGAACGAAACCGGCTTCATGATCAGTGGCGGGCAGTACGTCGGTGAGGCAACGACCGCTCTCGATACCGATGCGCAGCATGACACGCTTTACAAGTTCGAAAACTCGGCGCGTGTGTTCGGTAACGGGGACCTGGGCGAGGAATCGTCCTTCCATGTTGACATCAACGCCATCTACGACACGGACGCGATCAACGGATATCGTGGCCATGAGTCTTTCACCCAGAACGACTGGCTGCGCGAACTCTACTTCGATACCCGTTTGGGGGATTTCGATATCCGTGTCGGTAAACAGCAGGTCGTGTGGGGTACCGCTGACGGTATCAAGCTTCTCGATATCATCAATCCCACGGACTTCCGCGAGCTCAACCAGAACACCATGGAGGACTCGCGCATTCCGATCTGGATGGTGAACGTGGAGCGGCCTGTCGGTGACACGGGCAACGTACAGTTCATCCTGTCCCAGAACGAGGAGAACAAGATCCCCGGTCTGAACGGTGGTGGCGATGCGGGGCATCCGTTCATTCTCAAGGGTGTGGACAGTATCACCGGGCGGGTCAACGGCTTCCTCAATGTCGCACCTGCTCTCTCACGTGTCGCGGCGTCGTTTGAAAACTCCGCCGCGGCCGGCGGTTTCGACACCACGGGTAACGGTGTCGGCAACCCTCAGGCGACAGGTCTTACCGGCTTCGGTGGTCTCTCGGTGGACGGTTTCGCCGGTGCCAACCAGAACGTCAACAACGTCGGGCTTGCCACCCAGAACATCACGGCGCCCGGTATCCCCGCGCCCGCGGGTTCAACCGCCATTCCGGGCGCGACGCTGCTCAATAACATTGCCCAGGGCGGCATCAACCCCGCAGGTACGGACAGCAACGCCAACGGAAACGTGACCAACCTGGTCGCCGCCAACTGGCAGCCGGGCGCCGCGGACAGTGCCTTCGAATACATGCCGAACGCCAGTTTCGCCACCTTCAACACCTTCGCGGGTTCGTCCGGTACGGCCACGGCCGGTCTCGGCGGTTTGAATACCAGTTTCGCGGGCGTCGGAGCGGCGTACGTCAAGGATCACCCGGACAAGTACGACCCCAACTGGGGCTTCCGCTACAAGGCCAACCTCGATAACGGCTTCAATTTCTCGCTGAACTACTTCAACCACTACGATGCCAATCCGGTCGTCAATGTCGCCTGGCATGACCAGAACACCGGAGAGAAACTGACCACCGTCTACGCGACACCTGGCGACTTCAATGGCGATACCGCGCCTGACTTCGCCGATCCGACCGGTTCTGGCGCCACCGCTTTTGGTGCTCCGGGTGCGTCCAACGGGGGCACGGTGACACGCTCACAGATACCCACGGACCTCTCCGTTGCTGGAACGACGCCTGTGTCGGTGTTGCTGCGTAACGACAATGCCGGTTCGACCCAGGCGGGACGCTACTACGGCGGTTTCGCCCCGAACCCGACCCTGGCGTTGTCGCCGAACGACCCGCAACTGCGTTTCACCGAGTCGCTGAACCGGATCAACAGCTTCGGCTCTTCCTTCGACTATGCCTTTGAGGCAGGCGACCTCCCGGTCGTTCTTCGTGGCGAGTTCCTCTACGACATGGATGTGTCCGTGCCGGTCGTGGATCGCCTCGCACTGTCCATCGGTGACTTGGAGAACGCTCTGACGACCCAGGAAGTGGACATGTTCAAGTATGTCGTGGGCGTCGATGTCACCATTCTGACCAACTTGCTGATCAGCACACAGTTCATCCAGTTCGTGAACACCGATTACGTCGAGGAGAACCAGACGTGTACAACCGCGAACGGTACGAACTTCGACTGCTCCCGTTACACCGGTGACGCCGCAACGCTGCACATGTCCAACGGTCTTCAGCAGGGTGAGGAGTACAAGGAGTTCGTTTCCCTGTTTCTCTCCAAACCTTTCGGTAACGAGCAGCAGCATCGCGTGAACAACATCACCATCCTGGAGGACACCGGTGGCATCTGGAACCGCCTTGATGTCGAGTACGCGTTTACTGATCGCTTTATCGGTACCGCGGAACTGAACATCTACGCTGGTGACAAGGATTCGACCTTTGGTCAGTTGCAGGACAGCACCAATATGCAGGTCGGTATGAAGTACCTCTTCGACTGATTCTTGCAAGGCCATGACGTGGCGCGTACCTAAGACGGTTCGCCCCCGTCATGGCCTTTTTTGTGCGAGTGAGGTGAGTACTTC
>JBMYTY010000378.1:0-2432 GCA_049604855.1 Gammaproteobacteria bacterium
ACGATCCGCGAACTCCGGATACAGGTTATGGAAACGCATCACTTCCATGGCGTGAACCCGGGCGGCCTGCTCCATCCGCAGCCGGACGTCAGCATCCAGCCCGTGGAGCATGAGCAAGCGGGTGGACTGACGCATGAGGTAACGCTGGCAGATGTCGCCTTCGTCCTCGCCGTCCCAGTCCTCCCGGATCATCAGGGGCGGAAACTCGTCGGCCTCGCTGGCGCGACGCTGGAACCAGCGCGCCTGGGGTCTGCGCCCCGCCCGAGCCTCGATCTGGCGTTCCAACCGGTAGTTGACCGGAGAATCACACCGATCACGTTCGGCCTGGGTGGGTTCTACGGGCAGAATCGCGGCGGGTAGTGCATTCCACTCCAGACGGCGCGGAAAGGTTTCCATTTGAGCGCCTTCGTTGCAGGAGAAGATCATGGCCAGCGGTGAATTGTCCGCCGGATCCATGAGCCAGTACTCCCAGCGATCCGCCGCCTCAAAGGGCAGAGAAGCGCTCTCAAGAAAGGCCGTGAGCTCGAGAATACGATCATCAGGCTTGACGCCGTTACGCTCTGGATCGGCGTTGTACTCGGCCAGCTCGGCATGCCGGATATAGGCAATGCGGCGGAAGCGGCGGTTATCACCCTGCGCCGAGGGACTGGTGCCACCATGACCTTCGAAGATGAAATGGATCTCCCAGGTCTCACCGTCCATGGAAACGGCGCGTGCCCGTTCCGTCTCGGCAATCTGTGCCTGACCGGAGAACGGAGGCGTGAGACGTTGGGAATAGGCCTTGATCATCGCGCGCTCGGGAAACCGGGTCAGCGCATCAATGCTTGGCGGAACCGTCGGTACCGCCCGCGCCGCCACCGGCTCCACCTTGGGGCGAACGGTCCATCACCTCGGCAATCTCAAGGGTGCCACCGAGCTCCAGGAAGGGGCAGTTCTTTCCCGCTTCCAGAGCCTCCGCCATGGAGGGAAAGTCAATGATGCTCAGTCCGGACATGGCCGTGGTACTGCCCTCCTCCACCCGACGATCCGGATGCACCGTGTGGGTATCCTTGATCGGTACCGCCGGACTGATGACGGCATCGCCCAGAGAAGCCAGCCACGCCTGATACTGTGAGAAGTGCTTCTGGGCCTCCTCGGCCTTGGCCGGGTACTGACCGCCCAGGTAAACAAACATGAAGGTCGCCATCTCAGTTCCCCTTGGTCTGGGCAAGAATTTCATCGAGATGGGGGTCCTTGGCACCACCGTTCTCGATCTCCTCCGCGGTCGCATCACGCACGAGAAGGATCTCCACCCGGAAGATGACCTGTCGCCCACAGAGCGGGTTATTGCCATCCACCGTCAGGGTCTTGTCATCCATACGGGTCACGATGAACTCACGCGGGTCACCCTTCTCGTTCTCCATGACGATCACGGTGCCCACCTCCCGATATTCCTCGGGAACGTTTTCGATGGCGTCCGTGAACACGAGTCCTTCGTCGCGCTCGCCGTAGAGCTGCGTGCAATCGATGGGTATCTCGATCACGTCGCCCGCCACATGGCCCTGCAGGGCGTGCATGACGGGCTCGGAGAGAATCTCGTTGGAGCCGTGCACATAACCGAGGGGATACTCGATGTGCTTGAGCGTCTCGCCACTGGCCTCATCGACGATGCGATAGGTCAGCTCGACGTATTTGTTGTCTTCAATCTTCATGCGGTCAGACCCGGGGGGCGTGTCAGAAAATGGATGCGCCGAAAATCTTGATTTCGCCTTCCTCATAGCCGAGGACGATGCGTCCCAGCCACTCCCCTTCCTTCAGGGTGGAGCGGACCCGGGTCAGCAGGGTGACATGCTCGCCGCGGCGAATCAGGCCCAACACGTCATAGTTCGGATCCAGGTTCCGGGTCAGCTCGCTCTTGGCGAACTGGCGTCCGATTTCGACTTCGTTCAGACCGAACAGGGTCGAATAGGCGAAGTTACGGGTAAAACGACCGTACTGCCCCTTGTTGGAATATTTGATGAGGTCATCCCACATGGGCAAAGCCACTTCCAGGATTTCCTCGTCGGATTTCTCAATGATGTTCACAGCAGTCTCCGCGCTTGCGGATGGTTGCGGGAGCGGCTTCAGCCGAGATCGATACCCGCTGGATATCCATCGCGGATGAAGCCGCTCCTACAGGAAAACCGTCCCGGTCCGTTGAACCGGGCCCGAAACGAAAAAGACCAACATCGCTGTTGGTCTTTTTCGAATCTGATTGGATTTCACCCAACCCTACCTGGAGAGGCAGGGTCGGGCAAAACCATCAGGCGGCGTCCTTGCTCTCATCCTCTTCGGGGATGATGTGATACAGGGGTGCCTTCTCCATGGTGTACTCGCCGGTCTTGGGATCGCGGCGAGACACGGTCAGCACGTGCCAGTTGTCATCGTCCACCCGCATCGCGTCACCACGGTAG
>JBMYTY010000379.1:0-2429 GCA_049604855.1 Gammaproteobacteria bacterium
CCTTGATCTGGACGACCATGCACGCCGATCAGCGCGCACCATGAATAAATCAGAGCGTCCCTGATGGCTTGCTTCGGGATTGGAAACTGACCAATAGTGGGCGCACGGTTCATTTCCCAGCATCGGTTTGGAGATTCCCGGAGCCGGGGTCACCGTCCCGATCAGCCCATCCCCACCCGCGATATATGCTCACCGACAGCGCCTACGACATTCTCGAACGTTCCATCATCCGCTTTCGTGGCGAGCCCGTGGGGACCGCGGCCGCCTGCGACCCCAACCCGGTAGCTGACAACTACAAGGAATGCTTTGTGCGCGATTTCGCGCCGTCCGGCATCGTCTTCCTGCTCAACGGTCGGTCGGACATTGTGCGCAATTTCCTGGGGGCGGTGATGGATCTGCGCGGCCAGCAGCCGGTGCTCAAGGGGCACCACCGTTCGCGGGGCATCATGCCCGCCAGTTTCCGCGTGCAGGTCAACGAAGATGGTCAGGAAGTCCTGGCGGGTGATTTCGGCGACCGTGCCATCGGCCGCGTGACCCCGGTGGACTCGGCCATGTGGTGGATGTTTCTGCTGCGTGCCTACCTGGTGACCACCGGGGACTGGGATTTCGTGCGTTCCGACGAGGTGCAGACCTGCATACGCGAAGTGCTGGACCTTTACCTGCTGGAGAGCTTCGAGATGGCGCCCACCCTGTTGGTGCCCGACGGCTCTTTCATGATCGACCGGCGCATGGCGGTGTATGGCCACCCGCTGGAGATCCAGGCCCTGTACTTCGGCATGCTCACCACCGCGCGCGAGTTGTTGCAGCCCACCAGCCCCGACGACCCACGTCCGCGAAACCTTCGGATCCGCGTCGATGCCCTGCGCGGTTACGTGAAGGAACGGTACTGGGTGGATCGGCCAAGACTGAACGAGATCCACCGTTACCAGAGCGAGCAGTATGGCGAGGAGGTGGCCAACGTGCTCAACGTGTACCCCGAGAGCATCCCGGCCTGGATGGACGGTTGGTTGGATGAGCATTCCGGCTTCCTGGTGGGCAACAAGGGCCCGGGCCGGGTGGATTTCCGTTTCTTCGCCCAGGGCAACCTGCTGTCCGTATTGTTCGGGCTGGTGGGCGATAACGAGGCAACGGCACTGATGAAACTCTATGAGCGTCACTGGGACCTGCTGGTGGGGGAGATGCCTCTGAAGATCGTCTACCCGGCGCTGGAAGCAAAGGAGTGGATGTACCTCACCGGTTCCGATCCGAAGAATGTCGCCTGGTCCTACCACAACGGTGGGAACTGGCCCGTGCTGCTTTGGCCCTTCGTGGGCGCCGCGCTGCGCGCCGGGCGTGGTGATCTCGCCCAGCAGGCGGTTGCCGCCGTGGAGCGGCGCATCGAACAGGACGACTGGCCCGAGTATTACGATGGCCGTCGGGGTGATCTCATCGGTCGACGCTCCAACTTCTTCCAGGTCTGGTCGGTCACCGCCCTGATCATTGCCAACGAGATCCTCGATGATCCGGCGAAGAGGGCCTTGTTCAACCTGTTCGCGTTTACGGATGAAGTTCAAGCGGCAAACTTCAACACCTCTCCATAACCCGGGGGAAGCAGGGCCATGGATCTCAAAGCGCTCAACAAGGCCCACGCCATCGAAGGCCACATCCGGTTCGAGGTTGGCGAGGGTGGTTTCATTTACGCCCGCATCGCCAATGCGCGCGGCACGGCCTCCGTCTGTACCTACGGGGGCCATGTTCTCAGTTATCGCCCCACCGACGGGCCAGCGGAGGGGGCGTCCGAGGGTGGCGCGGAGGCCCCCGGTCTGTTGTTCGTTTCCCGCGAGGCCGGGTTTGTCTCCGGCAAGGCCATCCGCGGCGGTGTGCCCGTGTGTTGGCCCTGGTTCGGGCCGGACCCTGAAAAGCGGGGCAGACCCTCTCATGGTCTGGCGCGCACCCGGCAGTGGGCGGTGCGGGAGACCTCAGCCTTGAATTCAGCCTGCACCCGCCTGGTTCTGTCCCTCTCGTCCGACGCGGATACCCGGGAGCTGTGGCCGCACGCCTTCGAGTTGAGCCTGGAGGTGACCGTGGGCGCGGAACTCGGGCTCACCCTCACCACCACCAACCGGGGCGATCAGTCGTTCACCCTGAGCCAGGCGCTGCACGCCTATTTCACCGTCGCGGATGTGCGTGATGTGCGGGTGCTCGGGCTGGAGAGGCACGACTACATCGATCAACTCGATGGGCACGCGGTCAAGCGGCAGAGGGGGGCGGTGATCTTCAAACGCGAGGTGGACCGCATCTATACCGGGGTGGATGCGCCCTTGGTGATCGATGATCCGGGCCTGAAACGGCGTATCGGAATCAGCGGCGAGGGCAGTCGCAGTGCAGTGGTCTGGAACCCTTGGGTGGACAAGGCGGCAGCGCTGGGTGACTTCGGTGACGACGAGTAC
>JBMYTY010000380.1:0-2422 GCA_049604855.1 Gammaproteobacteria bacterium
CTCCAAGCAGGAGATCGGTGTGTTCCGCTATGGCGCCGAGCCTGTCCACAAAGAGATCGACGACTTCTTCGACTACATCCTTGCGCTGGTCGGCACGGCCATCAGCCTGGGGGTTGGTCGTTCGGTTGCCGTCGCGGCTCCCCTGCACCTGCTGTTGGTGCTGGTGGGACTGGTATTGGCGGCCATGGGCTGGATGGTGGATCACACCCATCTGAACCCGGTTACTGACTTCCCGCCGCCCATGTTGGGTGCCGGACAGCGTCTGCTGGTGGTTGCCGGTACCGGGCTCGAGGCCTATGTCCCCTTGTTGATGCTGGCCCCGTTGCTTCGAACCTGGCTCGAGCGCAGGGAGCTGCGCATAGCGGTGATGGTCATCATCGTACTGCTTGTGATTGTGCTGGCCCTGCTTCGCTGGGCTCTCGGTGGGCCCATGCTTCTCGCCGGGCCGGTCGCGGTGGCCCTGGGTTGGGTGCTGATGCCCAGGCCGCCCAAGAAGCGTCGCCGCTCCGCGATCGCCTCGGTGCCCTCGTTCGCGCGCGAAATCCAGCTGCCCGAACCGGCCCTTGATCCCGACAGTCTGCCGACCAATCTTTCCCCGAGACCACCCGGCGCACCCGGAGGGGACCGAAAGGGGCCGCCACGTGGGCGTGTCGGTGGCATTGGCGCATCCGGGGCCTCTTCCCGTCGGGGGAGGGACGTGGATGACACCATCAGTTCCCCCATGCCCGCTTCGACGTCACGAGGCTCCACCGGTCTTCCACCGTTACCTTCGACGCCTGAGGTCACGGCCGAAGCCTTGGCCGATCCCGCGAAGGTCCGCCTTCGGTTGCTGTTGATCGCCGTCGGTGGCGTTCTGGCTATCGCGATCCTGTTGTTCTTCGCCATGCGCCTGCCCCAGGTGCCCTACAACGTCCGCGAGCTGTTCGGTGGGGGCGGGGGTTACCGCTATCTGAGTTTCCCGCTGTTCCTGATCGCCGCGGCGACCTTGCCGGCCCTGGCGGGGCAATGGCTTGCAGGTAAGCGCGCGATCGTGTTGCTCGCCTTGCCGCTGCTGTATCTGGCGATCTGGCTTCCGATCTGGATTCTGTTGGAGAAGACCGTCACCAGTGAGAGCCTGAATGACATCCTGGGCTCATCCAAACTCGGATGGCCGGTGTTCCTCGAACGCAGCTTCCGCTTCTCGGGCTTCGCCGTCCCCTTGATGCTCATCCCGATGGCCTGGAGTTATTGGCTGGCGTCGAATCGCTTGCTCGGCCTTGGCGAGGGGAGCAAACGCCTGGGATTGATGCTGTTGGCCGCGCTCCCCCTGTTCTATTACGGGCAATGGGTCGTGGTGGACCAGGCGGTCACGGACAATGTGGTCGAACTGCTTTACCGGGAAGGCTCATGGGTGGCCCTGCTGGGGGCGGGTACCACCATCGCCTTGATTGCCGGGCACGGGATTCTGCTCGGCTGTGGGTTTGGGTGTGGCCTGTGGGGAATGGCGGCGATCGTTCTGGGACTGCCGTTGTTGCTGGTCGCGGGTTGGTTCGCGATCAACACCGGTCTGACCCAACAGGGTGTGAATTTCATGCTCAGTGCCAATCGGGAAAGTACGCCGTCGATCGCGGAGCTGATTGTTCGTTGGAGCATCTTCCAGGTGGGCGCCGCGGCATTGTTGGGCGTGGGATGGCGTTTGGCCCATGCGTGGTTCAGTACGCTGCCCGCGTCGGTACCGGATGCCCGGGTCCCGGCGCGGCGCGCGCCGCCTTGGGCCGAGCCCCTGGCCGCCGCCAGCCTCATGCTGGCCCTGCTGGGGACCGGGCTTTTGGCGGGTTCGGCGACGGTGCCCCTGAATTCCCTGCTCAACCGCATGGATGCGGGGGTATCCCGTCATGCTCAACCCGTCCGTGCTCATGTCTTCGAGGGGCGCATACGTCATCTGCATCCGCGCATCCTGTTCCCGTCCCTGGCCAACTGGGACGGGCATGGCGTGCCGCCCCTGTTTGAGGGGCGGGCGCGGCGCGCACAGGAACTGAAGCGCCCGTTTCGCGATCCCTGCGAGCACTCCAACCTGGAGTTCGATATTGCCTGTTGGTTGACCTCCGGGGACTTGGAGCGGGGTGCACAGGCGCTTGAACGCCTACGCAAGGTGAAGCCGGAACTTCCTGATGGAGGCAACCAATACGGCAACGGTGGGCGCTTGGCCTTCGCCTACGACCTGCTCAGCCTGCACCCGGACATGGACCCCGCGACGGTCGATCAGGTGCAGCGCAAACTGGAAAAGCTGCTTGATGCTTATCTGGCCGTGCTCGGGGAGAGCGGACCTTCCCTGTGGCATGGGCGCACCACGCTGGCGGGTAACGCCTGGTTGGTGGCCCTGGCACTGGAACCGGGGCGCGCGGGCTATCAGCGGCGGGTGACCGAGGCGCAACGTCATTTT
>JBMYTY010000381.1:0-2417 GCA_049604855.1 Gammaproteobacteria bacterium
CCCGGCATCCCCCAAGATTCAGGGGATGCCGGGTTTTTTTGTGCGCGGCGCTTGATTGCCCCCAGGCGCGAAACTAGAATCCGCCCCTTTTTTCCTACCCGGACTGGCTCCGGGAGATGGGCTGAAGATATGTCAGACGCCATCATGCCCACCTACTCACGGTTACCCATTGAGTTCGACCGTGGCGAAGGTGCCGTGCTTTGGGACACACAGGGCGGAACCTACCTGGACGCGCTTGGCGGTATCGCCGTGTGCGCGCTCGGCCATGCCCATCCGGCGGTCTCGGCGGCAATCGAAGACCAGGCCCGGCGACTGATCCACACCTCCAATCTGTATGGGATCGGCAAGCAGGGGGCGCTCGCTGACAAGCTCGTCAGCCTGAGCGGCATGGACCAGGTGTTTTTCAGCAATTCCGGCGCCGAAGCCAACGAGGCGGCGATCAAGGTCGCGCGCCGCTACGGCCACGGCAAGGGCATCGAAAAACCCGAAATCATCGTCATGGACGGCAGCTTCCATGGCCGCACCCTGGCCACGCTGACCGCCACCGGAAACCGCAAGGTACGGGCAGGTTTCGAACCCCTGGTCCCGGGCTTCATCCGCGTGCCCTACAACGACATTGAGGCCGTTCGCAAAGTGGCGGAGAACTCCACCTCGGTGGCGGCGATCCTCGTGGAACCGATCACCGGTGAAGGTGGCATCCGTATTCCCGACGAGGGCTACCTCGAAACCCTGCGCGCCATCTGTGACGAACAGGGCTGGCTGCTCATGCTGGACGAGATCCAGACCGGCATGGGCCGCACGGGACACTGGTTCGCATGGCAGGGCGCGGGCGACGCCGGGGT
This sequence comes from Gammaproteobacteria bacterium, assembly GCA_049604855.1. Taxonomy (GTDB): domain Bacteria; phylum Pseudomonadota; class Gammaproteobacteria; order JACKNK01; family JACKNK01; genus JBMYTL01. The sequence goes on from JBMYTY010000381.1 coordinate 843, forward strand.
TCGGCCGGATGTCATGACCCTGGCAAAGGCACTGGGCAATGGCGTACCCATCGGGGCCTGCGTGGTCGCGGGTCCTGCTACCGGGATGTTGCAAGCCGGCAATCACGGATCGACCTTTGGCGGCAATCCCCTGAGTTGCGCCGCCGCTCTCGCGGTCATCGAAACCATGGAGTCAGAGAATCTGCTCGCCAAGGCCGCCCGCGATGGCGACACCCTGCTCGCCTTGTTGCGGGCGCAACTGGCTGACGTCGATGGGGTCACGGACATCCGCGGGCGCGGTCTGATGATTGGCGTTGAGCTGGACAGGCCCTGCCCTGAACTGGTGCTCCAGGCCCTGGATCGCGGCCTGTTGATCAACGTCACCGCGGGCAACGTGATCCGCCTGCTTCCCCCATACATCCTGAGTGACGCACAGATTGAGCGGATCGCCAGCACGGTCAGCTCCCTGGTGCTCGAATTCCTGCAGCGCGAAGCCGCTTAACACGCCGCCGCCGCGGGTCCACACTCCTCACGCCCCCAGCGCTTGCGGGGCCCCGAATCCAGGGATTGTCTTCATGGTCGACAACAGCCCACGCCATTTCCTGACGCTCCGTGACCTCAGCCCCGACGAATTCCGGGGCCTGATCCGGCGCGCCATGGAATCCAAGACCCTGACCCATGCGGGTAAAGCCGAGGCGACACTGCCCGGCCGCACCCTGGCCATGGTCTTCGAGAAGAGCTCCACGCGCACCCGCGTATCCTTCGAAACGGGGATCACCCAACTCGGCGGCCACGGCCTGTTCCTCTCCCCGAAAGACACCCAGCTCGGGCGCGGCGAGCCCATCGAGGACACCGCGCGGGTCCTGTCGCGCATGGTCGACATCATCATGATTCGCACCTTCGGCCACGACAAACTGGAACGCTTCGCGGCCCATTCCGACGTTCCCGTCATCAACGGCCTCACGGACCTCTGCCACCCCTGCCAGCTTCTCGCCGACATGCAGACCTATTTCGAGCACCGCGGGGACATCGCCAACCGCACCGTCGCCTGGGTGGGCGACGGCAACAACATGTGCCATTCCTACATGTCCGCATCCCATCTGCTCGGCTTCGACCTGCGCATCGCCGTGCCCGAGGGCTTCGACCCGGACCCCGATTTGATGGAACAGGTCGGTGGCCGTTGCACCATCGTGCGCGATCCGCGCGAGGCCGTGGAAGGTGCCGACCTGGTCAGCACCGATGTCTGGACCAGCATGGGCCAGGAAGACGAGGACACCCGCCGCCGGGCCGCTTTCAGCGGCTTCCAGGTGGACACCCAGCTCATGGACCGGGCCGCCGATGACGCCCTGTTCATGCACTGCCTGCCCGCCCACCGCGGCGAAGAAGTCAGCGCGGCCATGATGGATGATTCACGCGCCGTGGTGTGGGACGAGGCGGAGAACCGGCTCCATGCGCAGAAGGCCCTCATGGAACTGCTCATGGGCGTCATCGAGGTTTGATCGCCGGGGTGCCCGCCCCGCCCTCCCGGCACCTGTTTGAAGGTCGGCTGTTCAGGGAAGCTCTGAATGAATCTGGCGCGAGCGGATTGGTTCGGAT
>JBMYTY010000382.1:0-2415 GCA_049604855.1 Gammaproteobacteria bacterium
GATTATCCGAACCACCCGCTCGCGCCAGATTCATTCAGAGCTTCCCTACGGAACCCATTCATGAGAATCCTGATTGCTTCCCTCATCCTGTCTTCCCTCGCCCTGACCGCGTGTACCCAGGAAACCCAGAATCAGTTCTCCCGCGGCCTGCAGAACTGGACGGGTACCGATGGGGTGTTGGACATATTCGCGGGCGACAAGCTCGTGCTGCGCTTCATCGAGATTGACAAGTTGAGTACCGCCAAGGGCACCTCGGACGGAATCTCGCGCCCCTACCGCTATGGTTACGGCTACGCGGATCTCAACTTCAACTCCAAGCGCGATGCCGGGGAGAAGAAGGTCTATTTCGAGTTCAGCGATTACTCCACGCCCTACGTGTTCTACCAGAATCCGCACTGAAGCGGCCCGCTACGGTCGCGGGCTTCGGCTGTCCAGCAAAGGCCCCACAGCTACTGTTGGGAATGGAGGATATCCGTCGGTGCTAGGCTAGCCTTTGGTTCTAGCCAATACCTCGGAGTGACTTTTTATGTCCCCCAGGCATCTTCGCCTCTTTGCCGCTTTCACCCTGCTTGCCCTGTTCAGTTCCGCGATCCACGCGGCCAAGGAGCCCACGCCGGTCGGCACCGTCACCCGTATCCAGGGATGGGCGATCGAGGAACCGCTCGGCCTGGAGACCCGTGCGCTCAAAGCGGGGTCCGCCGTACATGAGCTCAGCAAGATCAAGACCGGCCATGACTCCCGGCTGGAGATCGAGTTCAGCGACGGCGCGAAAATGCAGCTCGGCGCCTGGGCATTCGTCGAGATCGAGGACTACGCGAATGACGAGAACCGCTTCGCGAAAACAGCGGCCCAGTTCGCCCCGGCCAAGCGCAACGCCATGAACCTGAAAGTGCTGTCCGGCACCTTTCGTCTGCTTTCCGGCCTGATTGCCAAGCGCGACCGACGCAGCGTTCGTGTCGGTACTCCGGTGGCGACCCTGGGCCTGCGCGGCACGGAGCTGTTTGGTGGCCCCCTGCAGGCCGGCATGCCCCCGGGCGAGATCCACTACGGTTTCATGATCATCGATGGCGCCATCGACGTGATCAACGAGCACGGCCGGGTCACCCTGGACAGCCCCAATGAGGGCACCTTCCTGCCCATGGCGGGCCACAAGGCGCCCACGCCGCCCGCGCAGTGGAAGGACAACGAAGTCGCTGAGGCCTACGGTTCTCTTGAGTTTCGCTGAGGAGGTTTGTGACTGCTCGCCGCGGGATGGTTTGGGCGGCGCGCACCGGGGCCGGTTCAGCCGTGTGATCGGAAATAACGGGTAAAGGCACGCCACCGGGCCGTCCAGCCGGAATAAAACAGGTACTTGAACGCGACCTGCTTCAGGCGAAGGGCCTTGTCGCGGTGAACTTGCGAGAACTGGTCGTGGTGCAGGGTTTCGAGCAGAAACCGCAGTTCCCATCGGTCGCGCATGGACGCGGATTCCGGAAAGACGTGCCCAAGTGCTTCGGAGTGGATTCCGAGTTCGTGGCCCGTGAGTGTGATGGCGTGGCCCACGGCGCGGCGGGCGGAAATCGATGGCAGCCCCGCGGACAGGGAGCGGGCGTCCTCTTCGGAAAGCGTTGCCAGCAGGGCGGCGACGTCACAGAGCCATTTCATGCGGAACCAGCAACTGACCGAGCCGTGGCAGCTCAGGTAGGTCAGTAACAGGGGGCGGGGGAGCCGCGTCACCGTCCTACCTTCAAATTCGGCGCGTTCGGATGTCTCCCATAGGTGGTCGAAGGAAAGGGGCATCAGCCCCGGGTCCTGGAAAAGCCGCCAATGCAGATCGACCGGAAAGTTGTCGCCATCGATCGGCAGGTAGTTTGCCTCGTGGAAGAATCGCATGCGCGGATGTCGCTCGTATCGGCCTGCCGTCATCGGGGCGTCGTCTGATCGGTATCCGAGGCGCAGCAGCAGCTCGTGGGCCGGTTCGAGTTCGGTGGGGTGGAGGAGCAGATCCAGGTCAACGGCGTCCCGGCGGGTCAGCGAGCCAAAGAGCTGCTCAGAGAGCACAGGGCCCTTGAGGGGAATCACCCGCAGTCCAGCACTCGCGAAGGCCTCCAGCAGGGTCAGCAGTTGGGAGCTCTGACGCAATGAGCGCAGCTGCATGGCGCGGGTGGCCCGGGTCACTTCGGTCTGGATCGCTTCAGGGCAGCCGGACCGCTCCAGGGCGAGGCGTGAATGTCCCAAGTGACCAAGCACACCGTGACGTCGGGCCAGTTCGCACAAGCGCCCCGCATCGCAGTCGGCCCAGATCGCCTCCATGTCGTGCGCGGCCCGGTCGTCCTCCGGTGTATCCCGGAACAACATGCTGGGGCCGATGAAACGGGTCAGGGCCCGGTACTCGGTGGCGTTGGACAAAGCCAGGGGAGGGGACATCAATGCGGA
>JBMYTY010000383.1:0-2412 GCA_049604855.1 Gammaproteobacteria bacterium
TCGAGGGAGGCGGCATCGCCCGTCGCGTCGGTGATTGCCGTCAGGCCGGTGCCGTCGACGAACAGCGCCACCTGCCGCGGGGGCTCCCGACGTGCGGTGAGGCTCAGGCCCGGCGCGCAACTGGCTGGGACGGAAGGCACGCCGGTAGGCGTACATCTCGGAGAGTTTCTCCGGCTGCTGAATCTGTTCGGGCGGCGGCTGGGTGCTGAAGGCAATGCTGATCTGCTGCTCCAGCGCGTAGCGTGCCGCGCCCTCCCCGGCCATGAGCATGGCGTCCGCCACCATCTCGCGCGAATCCAGGGCGGGCAGCGGGCGGATACGGATCTCCCCGTCCCGGATGCGCACGCTCACCTCGGGCAGCACCAGCTTGGCGGAGCCGCGCTCCCGGCGTTTGGCGCGAAAACGATCGGTCATGGCCTTGATCGGGGCCAGGTCGGGGCCATCAAGCTGCTCGTTGGCTGCCGCATAGGTCAGCCTCGTCACGCGGATGGTGGAGACCGCCACCTCCACGTCGCTGACATCCCCCTTGTCGTCCAGCCTCAGACCGAAGGACAGGGCCGGTGATGTCTCGGACATGCCCAGGGCCAGTTGATCGGTCACGGCGGGAGGCAACATGTGCACCGTACCCTCGGGCAGGTAGAGGTTGGCGCCGCGTGCCCGCGCCTCTATGTCCGCGGGCGAGTCCGGCGTCACCAGGGCGGCCACATCGGCCACGTGCACCCAGAGTCGGTCGCCGTCGATGCTGATGGCATCATCGGCATCGGTGCTGCCTTCATCGTCAATGGCAAAGGCATCCAGGTGGGTCAGGTCCAGGCGGTCCTCGTCGGCCAGCGCGGGCACCTCGGCAACGGGGTCCTCAAGGGGCACCTTGCGCCGTTTCGCCTGCGGATTGTCCATCTCCGTCCACAGTCCCAGGCGTAGCAACAGCTTGTGCGCGGCCTCGGGTGTTTCGGGCCGATCCAGCGCTTTCAGTATCCGACTGGTCGCACTGGCGCCCACTGCGCATCGCTCGACATCCGAGAGTTCCTTCTCGTCACCGTCCTCGAGCTTGGCCTGATCGATGCGCTTGAGCAGCCCCTCCCAGGCTGCCTGCGCCTTGGCCTTCGCCTCACGCTCGTCCCGTGTCGTGGCCACCGCCGAGGCGCTGCGCGGCACGATGGCATCCGGCTCACCCTCGAACCAGAGTCCGTCGGCCAGCAGTTCCCAGGTATTCCAGGCGCTGCCGGGGTTGAACGCGCCGAAGATCAGCTCGGCCAGGTCCTCGAGGCTAAATGTCTCGCCCTCCAGCATCTCCCAGGCCTCCTCCACGTCACCGCTGCGTTCCGACAGCTCTGAAAACCCGCCGAACGGCCCCGGGTGCAACAGCGACACGTCCTTCTCCCGGACCTTCTTGCTGGCCCCGCTCTCGGTCTGGATATGAACCTTGTCACCGTTCTCGGTGACCTTGGCGGGACGGGATTTGTAGAGCACCAGGGCGCCGGTGGGTATGGGCATGGAAACTGGGGAGGTTGGCGGGCGGAATCGGGCCGCGAATGTAACAGACCGAGCAGCCATCCGGATCAAGCGCGCACGCGGGGCCGGGTGCTAGGCTGAGGCTACACAACGAAGGAGAACGTACCGGTGGAACTGTCAGAAGCCGTACTGATCGTCGCCCTCCTGCTCCTGGTCGCGGTCGCCGCCGCGGGCCTCGGGCGCCGCCTGCCCATACCCTTCACCGTGTTGCTGGTGATTCTCGGCGTCTTGCTCGGTGAGGGAGCGCGCAACTCCGAGACCCTCGCGCCCCTGGCCCACTTCGAACTCAGCCCCGAGCTGGTGTTCTTTGTCTTCCTGCCGGCACTGATCTTCGAGTCCGCTCTGAACCTGGATGTGCGCCAGTTGATGCGCGATATCGCGCCGGTCATGGTCCTGGCGGTACCGGCGCTGCTCCTGTCCACCGCGATCGTGGGCTACGGAACGGCCTGGATCACCGGCCTGCCCCTGGGCGTTGCCCTGCTGTTCGGTGCCCTTATCTCCGCCACCGACCCGGTGGCCGTGGTTGCCCTTTTCAAAGAGCTGGGCGCCCCGCTACGTCTGACCGTGCTGGTGGAAGGCGAGTCCCTGTTCAACGACGCCACGGCCATCGTGGTCTTCGGCATCCTGTTGGGCCTGGTGCAGGCCGGCACGACACCCGATGCCGGCTTGCTGTTCTGGGCAGGCTGGGAGTTCATCCGGGTGTTTCTCGGTGGCGTGCTGGTAGGTGGCGTCATCGGACTGGTGATCGGTGAGCTGGGCGCCCGTCTGCGCAGCAATGTGCCCGCCTTGATCGTCCTGTCCCTGGTGATGGCCTACGGGGCCTTCGTCGTCGGCGAACACCTGTTGCATGTATCCGGTGTCATGGCCGCCATGACGGCGGCCCTGGTGCTTAGCGGCGTG
>JBMYTY010000384.1:0-2406 GCA_049604855.1 Gammaproteobacteria bacterium
CCGGCCTCATGAACCTGTTCTCCAGCGCGGGCGGGGGCGTGCCCATGTGCCACGGCGCGGGGGGTATGGCGGGGCATGTGCGCTTCGGCGCCCGCACCGGCGGCTCGTCCATCATGCTCGGTGGCCTGCTGCTGGTGTTGGGCCTGTTCTTCAGCGACTCCCTGGCCCTGCTGCTGGGCATGTTCCCCGAGGCCGTGCTCGGCATCGTGCTGTTTCTGGCCGGGGCCGAGCTGGCCACCTCCGGGCGGGGGGTACAGGGCGAGAAGGTGGACCGATTCGTGGTCTACGCCACCGCCGCCTTCGCGGTGATCAACGTGGGTGTGGCGGTCGTCTTCGGGATCGCCGCCTTCCATGCGGCGAAGCGGGGGTGGTTGAAGTGAGAAGTTGGAACGGTGAAGTGTGAAGTGGGGCGCCCGGGCGGGACGCCGCTCCCACGGTGGGCCGGTCGTACCGTCATGATGCCGCCCAATTGGGTCCATGCGGGGTAGGGTGCACCGTGTGCACCGGTTCCGCACCTACCGGTTCGCCGAGCGCCTCTTGAACCGGCGCCTCTTGAACCGGCGCCTGTTGCACCGGCTCCTGCTGCACCGGTCCTTTCCCATCCGGGGTCATCTCAACAGGGCTTTGCGGCGCCGGATCGCCGTCCACCGATCCCCGCTCCACGGCCATCATGCGCTCCAACATGGCCACCGCGGCCTCGTGTCCCTCTTCCCGGGCCACGTCCAGGGCCGTGCGGCCGTCTTCGGCCTTATGCATCAGATCCGCCCCGCCATCAATCAGCACCTGCATGGTCTCGGGGTTGCCCTCGTAGGCGGAGGCGATGAGCGCGCTGACACCGTCCAAGGTGGGGATATTGGGATCAGCGCCGGACGCCAGCAGGGCAATGATCGCCTCGGGTTGACGATAGAGCGCGGCCTTTACCAGCGGGGTCTCGCCCTTCAGGTTGCGGTCGTTGGCGCGAGCGCCCCGGCCCACCAGATCGAATATCGCCGCGACCATGCCCTTCTTCGCGGCGTAGAACAGGGCGCTGTCACCCAGCGGATCGCGGGCATGAATGTTGGCCTTCGCCTCGAGCAGAGCGGTCACCGCGTCCGCGTTGCGACGCTCCAGGGCCAACATCAGTGCCGTACGCCCCCGGAAGCGGATATCGGGGCTCACACCCAGGGACAGGATGCGCTCCACATCCGCGCCCGGGGCGACGGACAAGGCCTCCGGCATGGGGCCGTCCTGCATGGCCGCGACGCGACGCACACCGGCCCCCGCATCGAGCAGGGCACGTACCACGGGCAGATCGAAGTTGCGCAAGGCGATGGCCAGCACCGGCTCTCCCGTTCCCACGTGCTGGCCCGGATTCGCGCCCGCCTTGATCAGCGTCCGCACAACATCCACATGCCCGTAGCGCACCGCAACCGCCAGCGGCGACAAGCCCCGCGCGGTGTGAATACCGGTCTGGGCGCCCGCGGCCAGCAGGCGTTCGACCATGCCGAGCCGCCCCTTGCTGGCCGCCACGTACAGGGCCGTACGCCCGATCCGGTCCGGTTCGTCCACCGTGGCACCCGCATCCAGGAACAGGCCAAGCAGTTCCGGTTCTTCGCGCCGCGCGGCCCGCATGAGCAGAGAACCACCGCGTTGATCGCGCACATTCGGGTCCGCCCCGGCCGCGAGTAACTCCCGCGCGACCTCCAGGTGTCCGTTGTCCACCGCCACGGCCAGTGGGGTCATGTGCCCACCCAGTCCGGCGTTGGGATCGGCACCATCCTCGATCAGCAACTGAACCAGGCGCAGGTTTCCATCCCGAGCGGCCCAGATCAGCAGGGACAGGCCATCACGTCCACGCGCGAGCGGATTCGCCCCCTCCAGCAACAGGGTGTTGACCAGGGACTGCTCGCCCGAGCGCAGGGCCGCGATCAGGGCCGTATCTCCGGCCTGGTCCGTCTCGTCCGGACGCGCACCCGCCGCCAGCAGCAGCTTGGCGATACCCCCCTGGGCGGACTCCGCCGCCGCGATCAGGGGCGAGACCCCGCTGCGTGGCGACACGGCATTCACATCCACGCCCTGCCCGATCAACCAACGCACCACCTCCACATGCCCGCCGCGCACAGCCTCCACCAGGGCCGTACAACAGCCCCCGACCGGGGCCACCATGGCCCCCGCATCCCACAGGGTCTTCACGGACTCCAGTTGCCCCCGGCTGGCGGCCAGGGTCAGCGGGGAATGCCCCGCCCGATCCAGGGCCTCGGTGGCGGCGCCCTTGGAGAGCAGAAACCCCAGCACCCCCACCCGGCCGTTGAGCGCGGCATGCATCAGGGGTGTACGGGTTTCCGCGTCGCGCGCGTTCGGGTCCGCCCCTTCGGACAGCTCCACCGCCACCACATCGAACTCCCCCGCCGCCGAGGCCGTCCACAG
>JBMYTY010000385.1:0-2396 GCA_049604855.1 Gammaproteobacteria bacterium
CGCCCGAGAACGTGGTGAAAAAACTCAAGACGCTGAAGAAGCAGAAAACCGACGAAGCCGACGCGCGCAAACGCGCGGAAGCGGATGCGCGGAAGCAGCGCAAGGAAAAGCAGGATAACGAGAAAAAGATTGAGGAACTCAAGGCCGTTCTCAAACAGGCCAATGAACAGCTGGATGTGCTGCGCAAGCTCCACGAACAGGCCAGTGCCCAGCGAGAACAGCTGGTCGGCTTGGTCGATGATGCGGAGGGCCTGGACGAAATTCCCGCACTGGACGAGACCGTGTTGGATGCCATCGCTGAAGCGGCCGGAGCCGACTCCGAGAGCTAAGTCCCCGTTGCGTACTGGCTCGCTGGGGGGCGGCCGGTACGGACCCGGGCCCAAGCCGGGCGATGGGCGTGAGCCGCACCGCACTGTGGCGGCGAGTTGTACGGTATCCCAGGGATGGCTGGTGTGGAACGGATGACCAGGGTGTGGAAATCGCGCATCAATCGGTGCGTATCCGGTCTGGGAAGGAGATGATGAAATCGCCGCTACCCTTGCGAATTCTGGTGCCCTTGTTGGCAACATTCGCGGGGGCCGTGTTTATTCTCCTGGTCTTGTTCGTGACCGAGTTGGGGCTGTCGGTGCGCGAGCGGCTCCTGGGCCTCTCAGAGGGTCTGGCACTGGCCTATGCGCTGGGTGTCGGGGGTCTCGCGCTGTTCATTGCGTTCCTTGTGCTGAGGCTTTTCCGTCCCTCCTCCCCACGGCCGGGTGTTGGCGACGCGGCGGGGGAGATCAGCGAAGCGGCGCAACTGGAGCGGTTGGGGGAGCGGCTGGAAACGGCCCGCGAGGCGGGTGCGGACATCAGCGCGGTGGAGACTGAACTCGCCGAACTGAAGCGCCGTCGTGAAGTTCCAGTGGTTCATCTCGCCATTTTCGGTTCGGTCAGCACGGGAAAGACGTCCTTGGTGCGTGCCTTGATTCCCGGCATCGAGCCCGAGATCAGCGTGCGGGCTGGCACTACCCGGGAATTGGTGCGTTATGAATGGTGTTTCGATGAGGGTCCGGATCTTATCGTCACGGATATGCCGGGTACCGGAGAACCGGAAGCTGGCGACGCAACTGAAACGCGGGGTGGGGGTGAGCGCGGACGGGTAGCGGGGGAAGAAGCACAGCGCGCCCACGGTGTGCTGTACGTGGCCGAGGGTGATCTGACCCGAGACCAGTGGCGTGGGATCGAGTACCTGGCATCCCAGGGCAAGCCCATGATCGTGGTGATCAACAAGGCCGATCTATGGTCCGCGCGGGATCGACGCCTGATCGGGGCGCGCGTGCGCGAGCGCCTGGATGCCTCCGGTTTCCACGATGTTCCGATTGCGGTTTCCGCATCGGGTGGGCGCGAAGAGGTGATTCGGATCGATGCCTCCGGAGAGGAGCGGGTGGAGGAGCGCATCCGGCAAGCCGACCTGACCGATTTGCACACGGCCCTGCGTGTCATGTTGGCGTCCATATCCCCCGATGACGCGGGCGGCACGGCGTTCATCTCCCTCATCGCGAGCAAGTTGGATGATGCTGAGCGCCAGCATCGGCGCTCCGAGAGCCGACGAATCGTGGAGTCTTCCACTCGGAAGGCGGTCGTTGGAGCGTTGGCGGCGGTCACTCCGGGTACAGACCTATTGGTTCAGGGCTACCTCGGTTACGACATGGTACGGGCCTTGTGTGCGTTGCACGGCGTACGCGTGAGGCGAATCGAGATCACCCGCCTGTTGGAACAGGCCAATGCCCAGGCACGCACACGTCTTCCGCTGGTGCTCGCCATCGCGGGTAACGCAATGAAGTCGTTTCCAGGCGCGGGAACCCTGTTCGGTGGGGTGACCCATGCCATTGCCTACGGTCTGATATTCGATACTCTCGGTCGCTCCGTGGCACTTACCCTGGAATCACAGGGACGACTACCGATTGACCATACCCTGCATCGATTCGAGGTGAACATTGATGACGATCTGGAGGCGCGCGCGGAATCAGTGGCGGCGCTGGCGAGAGACCGCCTCGACGGAAACAGCGCCGGTCCCGGTGGTGCCGTCGGACCCCGGAACGAAGGATCTCGAATCGATGGACCTCGAATCGATGGATCGGGCAACGGTGGATCGGGCAGCGGTGGATCGCGTTCACACTGATCAGGGAGGTCGCGGAGACGAGCACCTGGCAAAGGCGCGGGAAAGTCTGAGTGCCTTGCTGGCTGATGGGCGCCTGCCCACAGTGCTCAAGTAGGGCCTGGAGTCGGATTTCCACCAGGTTGGGGTGATGTTGGAGAAGCTGGAGCACGGCCATATCCACGTCGCCGTCTTCGGCCGCGTCAGCGTGGGCAAGACCGCTATCCTCAACGCCCTGATCGGCGAGCAGAGATTCACCATC
>JBMYTY010000386.1:0-2391 GCA_049604855.1 Gammaproteobacteria bacterium
TGGTGGTCCGTCGAGTTCGGGCACGGTTGGCCATGTCAGGATGGAGGGAAACAAGGTTTTCCGCCACGCGGTTGAGAAGCTGTCAATCGTTATGGACGAGGTGCTGGAAGCCGCCGACATGACGGTCGACCAGGTGGACTGGCTCGTGCCGCATCAGGCCAACATCCGGATCATCCAGGCCACGGCGCGAAAGCTGCGCATGGGCATGGACCAGGTGGTGGTGACAGTGCATGACCATGGAAACACCTCCGCGGCTTCCGTGCCGCTGGCCCTGGATGCCGCGGTTCGTGATGGTCGTATTCAGCGCGGCGAGACCGTTCTGCTCGAAGCCTTTGGTGGGGGGTTCACCTGGGGCTCCGCCTTGCTCCGGTACTAAGCCGTCTGGTGGTCTTGCATCCCCTGGGGACTTGACCACGGCGCCCCGCATCGAGGATCAAGCGACCGTTCTTCCACCTACGCCATCAGGCGCTTCACTTCGGGATCCGTCATGAAAACCGCAATCATCTTTCCCGGCCAGGGATCACAATCCATGGGCATGCTTGGTGAGCTCGCCCAAGAGCATCCGGGTGTGGAACAGACCTTCTCCGAGGCATCGGATGCACTGGGTTTTGATTTGTGGACGCTTGTCCAGTCGGGACCCGAGGCGGAGCTCAATGCCACCGCCAACACACAACCGGCCCTGTTAGCCGCCGGCGTTGCGGTATGGCGCGTATGGCAGCACCAGGGTGGGGCGGAACCCGCCTACATGGCAGGTCACAGCCTGGGCGAATATACCGCGCTCGTCTGCGCGGGCGCCCTGGGCTTTGAAGATGCGATCCGCCTGGTCGCCGACCGGGGGCGATTCATGCAGGAAGCCGTGCCTCCGGGAGAAGGCGCGATGGCCGCGGTACTGGGCCTCAGCGACGATCAGGTTCGCACGGTTTGCGCTGAGGCAACCGGTGACGGGGATGAGGTCGTTTCGGCGGCCAATTTCAATTCGCCAGGGCAGGTGGTGATCGCCGGTTCAGCCGTCGCCGTGGATTCGGCCATCGGCCTCGCGAAAGCGGCGGGGGCCAAGAGGGCGGTGAAGCTGTCTGTCAGTGTGCCCAGCCACTGCGCCCTGATGCGCCCGGCCGCGCAGCGACTCGAGGAACGTCTTGCGGATATTGAGGTTTGCGCCCCTGCAATTCCGGTGATCCATAACGTCGATCTCGAGAGTCACCGCAATCCCGATGACATTCGTACCGCTCTGGTCGCCCAGCTCTATGAGTCGGTGCAATGGTCCGGCACGGTGCGTCTGTTGGGCACCCACGGTGTGGCAAAGCTTATAGAGGCCGGCCCGGGCAAGGTGCTGAGTGGTCTGACCCGGCGTATCGACCGTGGTCTGACCGGCTTGCCGGTATATGATCCCGGCACTCTGGCGGCGGCATTGGCTGCCTGAACACCGATTCGTCCGGTGCGTGATAAAGACAAAAACTTTCTGGAGATGATGCTATGAGTCTTGAAGATCGGGTTGCCTTGGTGACCGGGGCCAGCCGCGGGATTGGTCGCGCGATCGCCATGGAACTGGGCGCGCAGGGTGCCACCGTGATCGGGACTGCGACCAGTGACTCAGGGGCTGAAGCCATTGGCGGCGCTCTGAGCGATGCGGGCATCGCGGGAGCGGGTATGCGCCTCGATGTGACGGACCCTACGAGCGTCGATTCCGTGGTCAAGGCCATCACCGAACAGTTCGGCGCGGTCACCATTCTCGTCAATAACGCAGGGGTTACACGCGATAACCTGATGATGCGTATGAAAGACGAGGAGTGGGACACGGTCGTGGACACCAACCTCACGGCGGTGTTTCGCATGACACGCGCCTGTCTGCGTGGCATGACCAAGGCCCGTTGGGGGCGTATCGTGAACATCTCGTCGGTTGTGGGTGCCTCCGGAAACCCGGGCCAATCCAATTATGCCGCGACCAAGGCAGGTGTGATTGGTTTCAGCAAATCGCTGGGTCAGGAGGTCGCCTCCCGCGGAATCACCGTCAATGTGGTGGCCCCCGGGTTCATCGAGACGGATATGACGGCCGTTCTGCCCGAAGAGCAGAAGAAAGCCTTGAAGGACATGATTCCCATGCGGCGGTTGGGTCAGCCCCAGGACATCGCCCAGGCTGTATCGTTCCTGGCCTCTGATGCGGCCGCCTATGTCACGGGCACCACCCTGCACGTGAATGGCGGCATGTACATGTCTTGAGCCTCGGCTCATTGCCCGATCGGCACCGTCCGATCGGCTCACCGCGTTGCGGGGATTGAGACCGGTACCGGTCTACTTAACGCAACTGCAATATGATCGTTGGAAGGTGGTGGGATATCCCATAGAATACCGCCACTTTTTTGCTTAGCCCCAGACAACCCACGAGGGAAACTC
>JBMYTY010000387.1:0-2390 GCA_049604855.1 Gammaproteobacteria bacterium
GGAGAGGTCTTATCCCAGCCGTTCGAGCTCCCTGTCGCCAGCGCGCCGCCGCACATGTGACAGCAACTTCTTCGACTCGAACGCCGCCAGGCCGAAAACCACCAGCGCAGTCCCCCACAGTACTCTGGGAGTGAGCGGTTCGTCGGCCAACAGGTGCCCCAGCAAAAGAGCGGACACCGGCGTGATCAGGGTGATCAAGGCCACGCGTACCGCCTCCACGTGTTTGAGCACGTAGTAGTACAGGCTGAATCCCAACACGGATCCGATGATGCCCAGGTAGACAATGGCCGCCGCCGAACGCGGCTCCGGCATACGCGGCCCCTCGGCGGACACCCACCACGCCGCGGCCAGGAGGGGTGCTGACACCCACAGCCCTCCGGTGGTGACGGCCAGCGCGGGGATACGCACGCCCAGACTCTTGATCCACACGGACGAACCGGCGTGAACGAAAACGGCCAGAACCACCGCGCCAATGCCGAGAGCAGTACCGGTCTGCATTGCGCGCGCCTCCATGAACACCACGGCCAAGCCCAACACCCCCAGGACGAGACCCGTGACGCGTGGCGCTTCCCAGACTCGCTCACCCAGGACCGGCGCGGCGAACAGGCCGGTAGCAATGGGCACCAGACCGAAAATCACGGAGATCCAGCCGGACGGGATGCGCGCGGCAGCCCAATAGATCAGTCCCATGGCCAGAAAGATGCTGACGCCGGAGATGAGGTACACCGGCACGGTGCGACGATTGAGACGCAGACCCCGCCCCATGAGGGCCAACACGTTGCCCGCGACGAAGGCCCCCAGGGCCATGCGCAATGCTGCCGCCTCCCAGACACCGGCACCCTCCACGCTCCAGCGGATGGCCAGGGGCGTGGTGGTCCAGACAATGATGACGGCGATGTAGGCGGCGGGAACGGACATGGGTGCTGCACCGGAAAAAGGCGGATTCCTGAGCGCGGCCCGGTCCCTGAAAAGACAAAGGCCGCGGATCGGGAGATCCGCGGCCTTGGAGATACGTTTGATTCAGAGATCAGACAACAGGGCGCACGGACCGTCCGCTTCGGAGCAGTCGTACGCGCCAGAGGGCGGTGTTGTTGAGCGCTGAAATCATCTGCCGAGTGTCCGGTGCTCCCAAGGACCCTGTCAACACCTGACGGGCGTCCTCGTGGCGACGGCGGGCAAAGCGTGTAACGCTCTCGTCGCAACGCACAGCCACGCCCGGTCCCACGGCGGGCTTCTGACCAAGCGTCCGCGCGGCGCCCCCAACTTCCAAGTTCCAAGTTCCAAATTCCAAATGACCCTGTTGATCTTCTACGTGGGCATCGCCCTGGGCTTCAGCTTCCTGTGCTCCATCGCCGAGGCCGTGCTGCTCAGCGTGACCGCGCCGTACGTCGAACTGCTGCGCCAGCAGGGCAATCCGGCGGGCGAGCGCCTGGCCACCCTCAAACGCAATGTCGATGAGCCCCTGGCAGCCATCCTCACCCTGAACACCGCCGCCCACACCATCGGGGCGGCTGGTGCGGGGGCCCAGGCGGCCATCGTCTTCGGCGATGCCTGGTTGGGCGTGGCCTCCGGGGTGCTCACCTTCATGATCCTGGTGTTCTCCGAGATCATTCCCAAGACCCTGGGCGCACGCTACTGGCGCCAGCTCGCCCCGATGACCGCGACCTTGGTGGCCGTACTCATCAGGCTCCTCTACCCCTTCGTGGTCATGGCGCGCTGGATCACGCGCGCCATCAACCCGGACGGTCACATCCATGGCCTCAGCCGCGGTGAGTTCGGTGCCATGGCCGACCTGGGCGAGCGCGAGGGGCAGCTGGACCCGCGCGAATCACGCATCCTGAAAAACCTCTTCGCACTGAGAGACACCCGGGTGGACGACATCATGACGCCCATCAGCGTGGTCTTCCGGGTCGAGGAGACATTGACCGTAGGCGGTTTCGTAGAGGCCCACGAATCACAACGTTTCTCGCGCATTCCACTCAACAAGGACGCGCCCAAGCACCTCGACGGCTTCGTGCTCAAGGACGACCTGTTCCTGGCCCACGCACGGGGAAACACCGACACCCCGCTCTCCACCTACCGCCGCCCCATGCCGCTCCTGAATGAAGGCACGCCGGTCGCACGGGCGGTGGACTTCATGCTCGACACCCGCGCCCAGATCGTCGCCATCGTCGATGGCTTCGGCGCCCCCGCCGGCATCATCACCCTGGAAGACCTGATCGAGACCCTGCTGGGTCTCGAGATCATCGACGAGGGCGACAAGGTGGCCGACATGCGCGTGCTGGCCCGCCGCCAGTGGCGCAAACGGGCAAGGGCCATGGGGCTGGGCGAAGCGTTCGCATTCCAGAGCGCGGGGCTCGACCGCGCGGCACATTTGCGCGGCGATTTGC
>JBMYTY010000388.1:0-2389 GCA_049604855.1 Gammaproteobacteria bacterium
CGTCATGAACACCCTGCTCTGGGGCTGGCTGGGAGCCGCCCTGCTGATGCTGCTCCTCTGGGCCGTGCAATGGCGCACGCGCAACGCCGGTATTGTGGATGTGGCCTGGGCGCTGGGTACCGGTGTACTGGGTGTGCTGTTCGCCCTGGACGCCGACGGCGACGCCACCCGCGGCCTGCTGCTGGCGGTCATGATCGGGTTCTGGGGAATCCGGCTCGGGCTGCATCTCGGCAAGCGTGTGTCCAGCGAAAGCGAGGACGGCCGTTACCGATACATGCGCGAGCACCTGGGTGACCGGGTCCAGCCCGCCATGTTCGTGTTCTTCCAGGTTCAGGCCGTGTGGGCGCTGATGTTCGCCCTGCCGGTGTGGGCGGCCGCCGCGGCCCAGCGAGCGCCCGATCTGCTCGACGCCATCGGTCTGGCCGTGTTCGTTATCGCCATCGGCGGTGAATCCATCGCCGACGCCCAGTTGGCGGCCTTCCGCCAGGACCCCGCTAACAAGGGCAGGGTTTGTGATCGCGGGCTGTGGCGTTACTCACGTCACCCCAACTATTTCTTTGAATGGCTGCACTGGTTCGCCTATCCGCTGATTGCCTGGGGCGCGTCCTGGTGGTGGATCACCGTGGTCGCCATTCCTGTCATGTTGGTGTTTCTGCTCAAGGTCACCGGTGTGCCGTGGACGGAACAGCAGTCCCTGCGCAGCCGGGGCGATGCCTACCGTCGATACCAGCAACGCACCAGCGTCTTCATCCCCCTGCCGCCCGGCTCACCAAGCACCGAGGGTTCAAATCCATGAGCAGTCTCAGCAGCGCAAGCAACCTGGCCCTGGACCTGACCGAGAAGGGTGTGTTGCCCGACGCGGTCATCCGCAAAGGCATACGCCACCTGCTCAAGGAGCGACTCGCCGAGCTGGCTGTGGACGACCCGGAGACGGCATCCAGCCTGACCGAAACCTTCATCGCCTCCATGGACTCAGCCCCGGTGGCCCTGGTGCCCGAAAAGGCCAACGAGCAGCACTACGAAGTCCCGGCGGAGTTCTATGCCCAGGTGCTCGGCGCCCAGCGCAAGTACTCCTGCGGCTACTGGCCCGAGGGGTGTACCGGCCTGGATGAGGCGGAAGAGTTGGCACTGGCGACCAGTTGCGCGCGCGCGGAACTGGCGGACGACATGGACATCCTGGAACTGGGCTGTGGCTGGGGTGCGCTCACCCTGCATATGGCGCGCAACTACCCCCATGCGCGCATCACCGCCGTTTCCAATTCGCATAGCCAGGCCGCCCACATCCGCCGTGAGGCCATGCGCGCGGGTCTGGACAATGTCCGGGTGATCACCGAGGACATGAATGTCTTCCAGGCCGGGGAACGCTTCGATCGGATTATTTCCCTGGAGATGTTCGAACACATGCGCAACTGGCGGAAACTGTTCGCGCGCGTGGCCGACTGGCTCAAGCCCAGGGGCAGGTTTTTCATGCATATCTTCGTGCACCGGGCCGTGCCCTATCCCTTCGTGGTGCGCGACGGCAGCGACTGGATGAGCGAGCACTTCTTCTCCGGCGGCATGATGCCCAGCGACGAATTGCCCGGGCGCTTTCAAGACGATCTGCGCCTGCAACGGCGTTGGCGCTGGGACGGCCGTCACTACGAGAAGACGGCCAACGCCTGGCTGGCCAACATGGACGCGCGCCGCGATGCCGTCATGCCCGTCCTGCGCGAAACCTATGGAGCCGAAAACGCCACCCAGTGGTGGAATCGCTGGCGCATATTCTTCATGGCCTGTGCCGAGTTGTGGGGCTATCGCGACGGCGCGGAGTGGTGGGTGAGCCACTACCTGTTCGAGAAGCGAGACTGATGGCCACCGGAGCTGACCCGGGCGCGACCGGCAGCACCGCGGCGCGGGCCGGTGAGCGCCTTGGGGTGGGCATCATGATCGTCATGGGCCTCGCCCTCACCTATGGGTTCGTGGAGGGCGACCTGGACCGCTTCCTGGCCTTCGCGGCCGTTCCCTGGGGCACGGTGACCCTGATCGATCTTTACGCGGCGTTCAGCGTGATCGGGGCCTGGGCGGTTGCCCGGGCAGGGGGCGCCATCAGCGGCTGGCTCTGGCTGTTGGGCTTCTTCTGTGGCGGCAGCTTCGTCATCGGGCTGTACCTGTTCCTGGCCGGTAGGGCGGATCGCCGGGGTGAGCGGGAATTCTGGTCGGGCAGACCCATACGGCCCGATGGTGCCGTCACCGCGCGGTGGACGGGATGAACCCGAAACCGCTTGACCGGACAGGCGGATGGTCCATGCCCCGTGAGCGCGGCGTCCCGCCGCTATGGATCGCGCTTGGACATTCGCGGCGGGACGCTGCTCCCGCGAAGGGTTCGTTCGCGGGTGAGGCGCTTCGGGCC
>JBMYTY010000389.1:0-2383 GCA_049604855.1 Gammaproteobacteria bacterium
TGAAGACCGGGTGCTGGAGCGGTTGCGCGCCTCGGGTCGGCTCGAACGCGTGATCCTCGACGATGTGGACCGCCTGCTGTCGCGCGGCAACGCGCGTACCGCTCAGTCCGCCACCAGTGATCAACGTTGGCGGCCGGAGGTCCAGCGCCACTGGCCCCATTTCATCCAGGGGGTGAGCCGCTTCTGGCTTGAGATGCTGAACAGCTACTGGATACCCGCCGGGGGCGGGGAGGCCCGTGACCTTGAGCAACGGCTGCTCGTGTACGGAGCCATCCACGAACGCCTGACCGGTTTCTGGCAGGGGCAGGGGCGCCATGCGCTGTTGCATCATCTCAATGCCCTGTTCGCCTACCAGCCGGTACGGATCCAGGGCCGGGAGGGGCGTTTCTGATCCCGTCAGCGTCCCCGGTGCGCGAGATAGATGCCGAGCAGAACGATGATGCCGCCCGACAGTTGCCAGGGCGTCAGGGACTCATTCAACCACCACCAGGCCAGCAGCGCGGCGATGGCGGGTTGCAAGAGCAGGCCCACGGACGAAAAGGTCGCGGGCAGATGGGCGAGGGCGAAGGCGATCAGGCCCTGACCCCCGGCGTGGGAGACCCAGGCCAGACCGAGCAGCACCAGCCAGCCCGTCGTGTCCCCGGGCCAGAACGGCCCGTCGGATATCAAGGCCACCGGCAGCAGCCCCAGGGTGGTGCCGAGGCTGGTCCAGGCCATGACCGTGATCACGTCCAGGCGGCTGCGCAGGCGCCCCACGGACAGCAGGTAGGCGGCATAGAACACTGCCGTGATCAGGCCCAACACATCGCCGCGCAGGTGGGTGCCGCGGCTGTCGAAATCGGCACCGAGCAGAATGGCGGCCCCCAGGATGGCGGTAACCATGCCGAGCAGGAACAAGCCACGGATCCGTTGCCGGAACAACAACACCGCCCCGAGGGTGACGAATGCCGGGGCGAAGTTGGCCAGCAGGGTCGCGTTCGCCACGCTGGTGAGGGTGATGGACCAGTGCCAGAAACCCAGGTCTCCGGCGAAAAACAATCCGGCACCGAGCAGGGCCAGACGATCCCGGGTCGATAGGGATGAGCGCGATGGGCCGGTACCGGACGACGGGACCCGGGTCCACAGGGCCCAGGCCCAGAGCAGGGGCAGCGCCAGAAACACGCGATGAAAGGCGCTGACCGTGGGGGCCAGGTCGGACAGTCGCACCCAGATGGGTGACAGGGCGATGGCCACGGCGCCCAGGAGCAGGGCGGGCAGGGCTGATGCTGACGGGGAAGGCGAACTCACAGTCCGGACCGGCTCACCCAATCCTCCACTTCGGGGTCCAGAAAGAGTTGTTCAGCCAGGGCCTGGGCCCAGTCCTCGTCGGCCAGGCGCCTGAGCATGGCGACGGCGACGGTCTGGACCGGGGGAACGGTGGACCAGACCGAGCGCGTGAGGGCGCCGTGCCAGTGGTCCGGGTCCATGCGCTTGGGGGTCTCGATCTGCTCATGGCAGGTGTCGCAGATGAACACGCAGCGGTCGAAATCCGGCTCATCCGGCACGGGCGGGACCTCGTAGGCCCTCAACGGCACATGTGCGGCTTCGCAGAGCTCGCAACGATGATGGGCACGGCGCGTCAGGTCCTTGCCGAAGCGCTCAAGCTCGTCCTTGCGGTGCAGGTGCTGGTCGAGGCCGCGCGACATGGTCGGATTCCGGTGGCGGGGGTGTGGTGGAAGTGTCCGCGCCCGGGCCATGGGCTGGCAAGTGTGGGCGCATGCAGCAAACACCGCGCTTCCACTCGCGCCCCGGGCGAGGTGCGGACCTGGTGTGGGACTCGCGTGGACCTGGTGTGGACCTGGGGCGGGGCCGGTGGCGGAGCCGGTGGCCGGGTGACTCACCGGTGTCGAAATGAGAGGATGGCGGCCTCGCCAGGACCCGTCGCGAATTCCACCCGGGGCTGTTTGTATCGCGGCGCGGTTGTTTCCGCCCCCGCTGCATGGCTGCCGCAACGGCGCGTCTTCATTCTCCCGACCCATTTAGGAGCCCCCGACCCATGCAGGTATCCCATCAGAAAGTCGTGATGATCGACTACGTTCTCACCGACGACGACAAGAACACCCTCGACAAATCCGACGGCCAGCCCCTGGCCTACATCCACGGCATGGGCAACATCATCCCGGGTCTGGAAAAAGCCCTCGAAGGCAAGGCGGTGGGTGACAAGCTGGACGTGCGTATCGAGCCCGCCGACGCCTACGGCGAGCGCAGCCTCGAAGCGATCCAGACCGTTCCGCGTGATCGTTTTCAGGGCGTGGACAAGATCGAGGCCGGCATGCAGTTCCAGGCCCAGGGCGCCGGTGGTGCCGTACAGGTCGTCACCGTCACCAATGTCACCGATACCGAG
>JBMYTY010000390.1:0-2383 GCA_049604855.1 Gammaproteobacteria bacterium
GCCCAGGCCCTTGGCCGTCATCTCCATGAGCGCCTCGCCCAGTGTGGCGTTCTCGCCCACGACCGGGATTTCGGCCCCGCTATGCATTACGTCGCCCACGTGCAGAAGCAGGCGTCGCCCCAGGCTTCCCCCGGGGTGGGACAGGGCGAAGTCCTGTTCCGTGAAACCCCGGGTCTCCAGAAGGGCGACGGCAAGGGCGTCGCCCATGGCGAGTGCCGCCGTCGTGCTGGCGGTCGGAGCGAGCCCGAGAGGGCAGGCTTCCTTGGCGACGCTGACATCGATATGGACGGTGGCCTCGCGGGCCAGTGTCGAGCGTGCGTTGCCGGTCATCGCGATCAGCGGCACCCCGAGACGGGAAATCAGCGGAAGAATGGTGAGTAACTCGGCGGTTTCGCCGGAATTGGACAGGGCGATGACCACGTCCTGGCGGGTGATCATGCCGAGGTCGCCGTGGCTTGCCTCGCCGGGATGCATGAAAAACGAGGGCGTGCCGGTGCTGGCCAGGGTGGCCGCGATCTTGTTGCCGATGTGCCCCGATTTGCCCATGCCGGTGACTACGTTGCGGCCTTCACAGGCCAGCATCAGGGCGCAGGCGTCGCCGAAGCTGTCGTCCACCCGCTCCATCAGGGCCTGGATAGCGCGGGATTCCGTCTCGAGAACGGCAATGGCCAGGTCGCGAACGCGGGCTGTGTTCATGTCTCAGTCGTTCAAGGGGTCAAACCGAATGGGCGCGCAGGGTACAGGAAATTGGCGGGCCCATGCCGGTGCGTTCAGGCCGTTGCGCCTTGGAACAGAATGAACTGATAGCCCGCGAACACCAGCAGAAGCGCACCGCCCTTGACGCGGCCGATCCGTCCCTCGCCCCTTCGTCCGAGGCTCATAATGAACAGCGCGATGGTCAGAATGCAGACCAGGGGCAGGTCCCGGGTCAATACGTTGTGGTCGAGGGGGAGTGTGGCCAACAGGGCGGGCAAGCCCATGACGCCCGCCGTGTTGAAAATGTTCGAACCGATCACGTTGCCCACGACCAGGTCGGGTTCGTTCTTGAGAGCGCTGGCGATGCCCGCGGCGAGTTCGGGGAGGCTTGTCCCCACCGCGACCACGGTCAAACCGATGACCAGATCGCTGACACCCAGTGACTGGGCAATGCTGACCGCGCCCCAGACCAGCAGCCGGGATGCTCCGAGCAGGGCGAGCAGCCCCACGACCAGCCAGAACAGTGCCTTGCCCATGGGGACGTCGTGAGGAACCTCGGCCTCCATTTCGTCGCTCAGCGGGTCGGGTTCCGGGCTTCGCATCGAGAGGCGGACCAGCCAGCCGAATGCGATGAGCAGGGCGAGCAGCAGGATCACCCCGTCCAGGCGGGAAAGTTCGGCACCGATGACGCTTACCGCCACGGCGACGCCGGTTACCAGGAGAAGGACCGGAAACTCACGACGCATGATGGAAGAGCGGACCACCAGCGGCATCACCACGGCGGTCGTACCCAGGACCAGTGCGATGTTGGCGACGTTGGAACCGAGGGCATTGCCCACGCCGAGAGCGGGGTTGCCGGTAAGGGCCGCGGTGCCTGATACCAACAGTTCCGGGGCTGATGTTCCGAATCCAACCACCACGAGCCCGACCAGCAGCGTGGGAACCCCAAATGCCGATGCGGTCGCCGCCGCCCCGAATACGAAACGTTCCGCCGACCAGACCAGCAAGGCGAGGCCGACCACGATGGCAAGGATGGGCATCAGCATGGAGGGGAAACGGGCCTGATTCGATAGGGGCGCAGGATCATACAACGGTGCTCCGAGGTGAACGAAGGTTCCATGGTGGGCGGGTCCGCGCCGCGGCGGGACGTGGAATAATCAGGCTCGACTCAAGCCCCTTTACCCTGATCAACCCACGGAATTGCACCATGGTTCAGATCGCCGTCGGCCTCGTCGGCCTTTTTGACCCACCTTGGGCGGATGCTTTCTATCCAGAGGACATTCCTCTGGAGTGGCGCCTGGATTACTACGCTAACGAATTTCCTGTTGTGGTCAGTGCGCGCGGTGATCTGGCGGGTCAGAGTCTGTCTGAGTTGGTCGAATCGGCCGAGGGTCTCGAACAGTCCCTGACGTTCTGGGTGCCTGAGGATGAAGTCGACACGGTGAAGGCGGCGGGGTTGACCGCGCACCCGTACGATCCAGAGGGGGTTTGGAGCGGAGCTGGTGCATCGGCCGCGAGCGGCATCGCCATAGTGGACGCGGATGTTGCGCTTTCGCGGCGGGATCTGCGCGCGCACATGGAGCAATGGCTCTGGACGCATCGCCGTTGGAAAGGTTATTACGGCCGCGATGAGTCATTGGAGTAAGCCATGAGCGCCCGCATCAACAGCATTTGGCAGCGCCTGAAA
>JBMYTY010000391.1:0-2382 GCA_049604855.1 Gammaproteobacteria bacterium
GGAGAGACTCTGTATATCAGTCATGATGCCGTGCTTGATAACGCTGGTTGGGTCGCCCGTGGGCGAGGCGGGCGAACGCTAGCAGACCGGGGGGGAGATTGACGAGCCCCGCTATCCGCGGACACCCATCCGTCCGGACTTCGCGGTTCCAGGGCCCGAGGTCGACTCTCATTCCACCCGACACACCCCACCCAGGGCGCAGTAGCTACACACAGCCTCATCCCGGGGCATGACCGCGGCCCAGCCCGAGGCGAATTCGCTGGCCAACCCATCCAGGGCCCCCCTCCACTCCTCCATCAGCCCGTCCCAACCGGGTCCGGTCTCATCCGCGGACACGCTCTTCACACCCTTGATGCCCACGTCCGCGGACGCCAGACCGGTCCAGCGGCACTGCTCGGCCCGCACCTGCGCGTAGGCGATCCCGCCCGCGTCCAGGCAGAGCCCGTAGGCAGGCAACTGCGGCTCCGCCGGTGGCGGATCCCGCCAGGCCTTGCCAGTGCCCGGGATACGCCCCGTTTTATAGTCGATGATCAGGCGCTCGCCGTTATCCAGCAGATCAACCCGGTCCACCCTGCCCCGCAAGCTGAGCGGACCGAAATCCAGCTGCTGCTCAGCCTCCATGGACTCCACCCTGAATCCCACCGAGCGCTGTTGCTCGGTCTGAGCCCAACGTTCGACCAGCTCCGTCAGACGCGCGCCTTCGAGGCCCGAGATGGGCCCCGAATAAAATTGAGATGCCTTCCCGCGACGCTCCTCCAGTGCCTGCATCGCGGCCTCCCCGGCGCGGGTTTTGAGTCCCTCCTCGTCCAGGGCGAGCAGTCTGGGGCTTCGGCCTTCAAGCCCCTCCCAGAAGCGCTGAAGCGCCAAGTGCACCAGGGTCCCCCGCTCGCGGGCATCGGGGCCCTCGGCCACCTCCTCAATGGGGCGCAGCTTCAAACGGTGGTGGGCGAAGGCTCGAAAAGCGCAGGCGGACTGGTCCTGCAACAGCGCGACTCCGCCGGTGTTGGCGTCCGCATCCAGCTCCGGGCCGCGCGGGTCGTCGGTGGCCTCCAACTCTTCCGGGGAAAAGACATCCATCCAAAGCCCGGCCGGGACAATCTCGTCGGCATCGAGGCGCGCAAACGCCGCGATCAATGCGCTCGGACGGACGGGGGCATCGTTCGCGCTGCGCGGGTAACTGACGACCACCTCCGGCGCACCCGCCAACAGGCGGGCGGTGATACCGCGCGCGAATTCCAGCTCGCGCTCCGCGCTGGCGTGCGGCATGGCGCGCCTTCGCTGCTCCTCGCGGGGCAGAAGCGGGTCCGGATTCGGCATGGGCGGCCAGACATCCTCGGTCACGCCCAGAATCCAGAGTGCATCGAATGACATCCCGGCGGCCTCCAACACACCAAGGACCTGGATCGGCGCGGCGTCCACCCGTTGCTGGAAGACCTGCTCCCGTGCCAGGGCATTCAGATACTCGAGGGCCGCATCCGCGCTGACCGGTCCGAGTTGATGTTCCAGGGACACCAGGGTGTCCAGCAGATCACTCCAGTGCGCAATAGCCTGGAACTCACGACTGTTCGGCGTCCGCCCTCCAGGCCAACCCGCCGCGCGCAACACCCGCCCGAAACGCCCGGCCCAAGCGGAAAGAACGGCGCTACGGGGCGCGTCGCGCAGCTCCTTGCGCATGCGCCCCAGGCCGGCGGCCAATGCGGAAATACCTCCCTGGCCGCGCAGATCCGGGGACTGCTTGGCGAGGGCATCCCATCCCCCGATGCCCGCGCCACGCAACTTGAGATCCAGCAACGCGCGCGCATCCAGTTCATCCACGGCGCCTTTGCCGAAGGGAGACAGAAGCCAGCGACCCAGTTCCTCCGCGCCCAGACCGCGAATGGCCAGATCCAGGGTACGTAGCGCTTGCGCGACCACCGGTTCATCGGCCAGTGCCTCGCCCCGACTGACATCAAACAATCGATTAGCCCCATCGGCATCCGGGGCCCGTCCCGGATGCACGCGTCGCTCCAGGGCACGCTCCAGAAGACGGGTATCGGCACCGGGATCGAGGGTGACAATGCCGATCCGCCCCTGCCCCCGCGCGAGGCACTGGCAGGCCCAATCCGCCGCGCGCTCAGCCTCGTCAGTGGGGTCGGCCGCGGCGAATACCCGGGGTGACCCCGGCGTGCCCGGTTCGTCTTGAAACGTGGCGGACACCGCGGGGTGTTCGAAAACCGCACGCAGATCCGGGGCCATGGCATCAAAACCGGTCGCCATGATCGGCGCACGGAGCCACGACGCCCGCGTCTGGGCAAGGGGCTCTGATGACAGGGCCTGGAGGACACGAGCGCAAATAATGATTGAAAACGTAACATATGTTAACCATTCGCAAAAGGAGCGATT
>JBMYTY010000392.1:0-2379 GCA_049604855.1 Gammaproteobacteria bacterium
GCCTTGGATTCACCCACCGCCGCGTTCGCGGGCAAGCCCGCTCCTACAGGACGGCATCCCGGACGGTGAACACAGACCGTTTCCGCATCGCAGCATCCGCCACCCCGAACACGCTACAGCCCCATGACCTGAATCATCTCTTGCAGCCTTGTTTTCCGTAATTCAAACAGCGGTCATGCCGATAGGTTTCAATAAACCCATCCGTCGCTGCATTGCAGCAATGCCCCGCGCATCGAACAATGACGGCATTTAACATCGCACGCCCCCGAGACCCATCCATGGCCGCCGAATTCATCGAGAACCGAACCTACGACGAGATCCAACCCGGCCAGACCGCCGAGCTCGAGCGCACCCTCACCCGCGATGACATCGCGCTGTACGGCAAGGTGTCCGGCGACCTGAACCCCACCCACGTGGATGAGGAATATGCCCTGCGCAGTGGGGCCAAGGGCGTGGTGGGACACAGCCTCTGGGCGACCGGCCTGATTTCGAACCTGCTGGCCAACGTGTTGCCGGGGCCCGGAACCA
Source organism: Gammaproteobacteria bacterium (assembly GCA_049604855.1). Lineage (GTDB taxonomy): Bacteria > Pseudomonadota > Gammaproteobacteria > JACKNK01 > JACKNK01 > JBMYTL01. The sequence goes on from JBMYTY010000392.1 coordinate 529, forward strand.
TCTATCGCGGGCAGGACGCCCGCTTCCACCGCCAGATCCACCTGGGCGACACGCTGACCGCCCGCATCAAGGTGCGCGAGAAGCGTGACGACGGCGTGGTGGTGTTGGAGTGCGGCGTCCACAACCAGCGCCAGGAAGCGGTCATGGACGGGCTGGCCGAGGTGATCGCGCCGCGCGAGCGGATTCGCGTTCAGCGGCCCGACCTGCCCGAGGTGTCGGTGCACCACCATGACAGTTTCAAGGCCCTGTTCGAGGCGGCGCACAGGCTGGACCCGGTCCCCACCGCCGTGGTCCATCCCTGTGACCTGGTGTCTCTGAAGGGCGCCATGGACGCGGCTGAGGATGGCCTGATCCGCCCGATTCTCGTGGGCCCGGAACATCGCATCCGCTCCGTCGCGGAGGAACACGGCATATCACTGACCAGCGCCGAGATTATCGACGCCGAGCACAGTCATGCCGCCGCGGAGCGTGCGGTGGCCCTGGTGCGCGAATGTGCCGCCGAGATCATCATGAAGGGCAGCCTGCACAGCGACGAGGTGCTGGGCGCCGCGGTCCACAAGACCCGCGGCATCCGCACCGAGCGACGCATCAGCCACGTATTCATCATGGATGTGCCCACCTACCCGAGATTGCTCATGATCAGCGACGCGGCGGTCAATATCGCCCCGGATCTGAACGCCAAGCGGGACATCTGTCAGAGCGCCATCGAACTGGCGCGCACCCTGGGTGTGGACTGCCCGAAGGTGGCCGTGCTGTCGGCCGTCGAGACCATCAGCCCCAAGATCCAATCGACCCTGGATGCGGCGGCCCTGTGCAAGATGGCGCACCGGGGCCAGATCCAGGGTGGTCTGATCGACGGCCCCCTGGCCATGGACAACGCCATCAACCTGGAAGCGGCGCGCATCAAGTCCATTGAATCCATGGTGGCGGGGCAGGCGGATGTGCTGATTGCGCCCGACCTCGAGGCGGGCAACATCCTCGCCAAGCAGTTGATCTTCCTGGCCGACGCGGACGCCGCCGGCATCGTGTTGGGCGCAAAGGTGCCGGTCATCCTGACCTCCCGCGCCGATAACGTACGGGCACGTCATGCGTCGGCGGCCATTGCCGTGCTGCATGCCCATGCCCTGCGGCAGGGGCGGGCGACCGGGCTTTGTGGATGAACGGTCCCATGGGTGACGGCATGATCCTGACGCTCAACGCGGGCTCATCCAGCATCAAGTTCGCGCTCTATCGCATGGACGGTTCGGGGCTGGCCCTGGATGCCCGGGGGCAGGTGGAGGGTATCGGCACCCGGCCGCACTTCATCGCACGGTCCGCCGAGGATGCCCTGCTGTGTGAGGGTTTTCGCGAGCCCACGCCCGGGCAGGGGCACGCCCGGGCCTTCGAACAGATATGGCGCTGGCTGACCGACTATGCGGGGGAGTCCGGGATCGTCGCGGTGGGACACCGGGTGGTGCATGGCGGTCCCGAGCACACCCAACCGGTGCTAATCGATCAGTCCCTGATGCAGACCCTGGAGGGGCTTGTCCCGCTGATGCCCCTGCACCAGCCCAACAATCTCGCCCTGATCCGGGCGGTCACGGCCCAGCTCCCCGATCTACCCCAGGTGGCCTGTTTCGATACGGCTTTCCACCAGGGGCGTGCGGCGGTGAGCGAGCGTTTTGCCCTGCCCCACGCTTTGTACGATCGCGGCGTGCGGCGCTACGGGTTTCATGGCCTGTCCTATGAATTCATCGTCCAGCGGATGCGCCAGTTGGCTCCCGCCGCGGTCGACGGGCGGCTGGTCGTGGCCCACCTGGGCAGCGGTTGCTCCATGACGGCGATCCGCGATGGCCGCTGCGTGGATACCAG
>JBMYTY010000393.1:0-2375 GCA_049604855.1 Gammaproteobacteria bacterium
CTATCCGGTCGAACCTGCACGCGTGTATCTCACCGGCATCAACATGGGCGGCGTCGGCGCCTGGGAACTGGGCACCGGTGACCCTGACGTCTTCGCCGCACTCGTGCCCATCTGCGGCGGCGGTGATCCGCACCGCGCCGATCGCCTCGTCACCAAGCGTGGCGCAAAACCCGTGTGGCTCTTTCACAGCGCCCGGGATCGGGCCATGCCCGTGGAGGGCAGCGACAGGATCTTCGACGGTCTGCGCGCCCGCGACGGCTATGTGACCTACACCCGCTACGATGACCTCGACCATGTCCAGACCTGGGAGCGCGCCTACGGCTCATCGGTCCTGTACGATTGGCTCCTCGCCCATTCACTCCCGGGTTCGGAAGAGTACGCAGCAACCGACCTTCAGTGATAGCCCTCGTCCTCCTCGGGCCGCGATGGGGCGGCATGGCCCTCGTCGATCGGTTCCGTGATGCGGTGCCCCTCGTCGAACCATTCCCCCAGATCGATCAGACGACAGCGCTCGCTGCAGAAGGGCCGCCATCGCGACTCTGGTTTCCAAGGTACGGGCTTGCCACAATTGGGGCAGACAACGGTCTTGGGCATGATGATCCTAGAAAGAGCAGTTGGACGGGGTGGAGTGTGCGGTTGCGGGGGTGCAGGGCAAGGCGCGACGACGCCGAATAGCCAATCTATTCAAGGAGGAGCAACGCAGCCATGCGCCGAGGTCGTCGTCATCGAGCGCTTGGACCAGAGCGCGAGCGATACGTAATTGCGCTCGTTGCTCGCCCCGTTGCTCAGCGAGAGCGACAGCACCGCGTTGGTCTTGGATGAAGATCTCGCGCCGCTCCTGATCGTCCAGCTCTTCCTGGCTCAGTCCGGCCTTGAGGAGTTCTGGGGACAGTATATTAAACCTCCTACAGTTCCGGGGACAGGCAGGTTCCGGGGACAGTAGGCTCAGCTCTTTGCCACACGTTGGGGGACGTTGCAGTCCGCTCACCTACCTTGAAGTCACTCAGAGCCAGAACGGTATGGCCAGAATCGCTCGTGTCGTGATCCCGGGACTTCCGCATCACGTCACGCAACGTGGCAATCGACGTCAACGAACGTTCTTCGGCGACCTGGATTTCGCCGCGTATCGCCGGTTGATGGCGGCATCGTGCAGGGAATGCGGAACACGCGTCTGGACCGACTGCCCGATGCCAAACACGTACACTTGATCATGGTCCCGGAGAGCGCCACCGGGTTGCGGTGCGCGATTGGCGAGGCGCATCGCCGGTATACCCGGATGATCAACATCCGCGAGGGCTGGCGGGGACACCTCTGGCAAGAACGCTTCCACTCCTTCGTGATGGACGAGCCGCACCTGCTGGCTGCAGCACGCTATGTGGAGCGCAATCCTGTGCGTGCGAGCCTGTGTGGTGCCGCCGAAGACTGGCAATGGTCGAGCGCCCGCGCACACTTGCGTGGTGAAAACGACGAGTTGGTCGAGGTCCGTCCGCTTCTGGAGTTGATCCCCAATTGGCGACGCTATCTCTCTGCGACCGATGCCGATGGGGTATCGGAACGACTCCACCTGCACTCTCGCACCGGTCGCCCGCTCCCTAATTTTGCGCCTCGGAAACCAGGCCCCAGCTCGACGGGTACGGATGAACAAACCGGAGATCTGTTCGCTGACCTGGGCAATAAGTGGAGATAAGTATACTGTCCCCGGATCCGTGCGGGCGACCTCCGCGATCATGTCCCCGATTGTCCGCGCCCGGGTCATCGAGCTTGCTCACACCGAGGCGCTGGCCTTGTTCTCGCCCGCGGCGCCGTCCAGGGGCAGGGCGTCGAGCTGCGCCCATAGCTCGTCGCGGATGCGTTTGATGCGGGTGCGCGGCATCAGGTCGAAGCGCGCGATGGCCTCGGCGAAGGTGAGCCGCTGGCGCAGCATTTCCTCGGTTTCCTTGCCGGTGGTCGCCTTGGTGCGCGCCGGCAGCAGCACGGTCCCGAAGATCCGCTCCCGGGCCACGTGCAGGAACGTCGCCTCGGCGATGGGCCGGCCCCTCCCTTACATCTCGGGCAAGCGGGATGCGGTCGCGAGAGCCGGGAAAGGTACCGGGCTCTATCTTTGCCTCTTCGCCGCTCGTCCCACGTACCGGCGCAAGGGTTCAAGACACCAGCAAGCGAAGATGAATCTTAGTCTTACACCGTTCATCCGGACGACGTTAGACCCTCTGAGCCAATCTGACAGGTGCTTCGCTTAGGCGCTAATAGTGCATGTCGACCTGGATACCCAGCAGTTTTTCCTCCGCGGCGCGATCTCCAAGGGCAAGCACTGTACTTGCCGCGATCATCTCCCGCTCTTCGTCCGTGAGGTAGCCCGCCATTCCCTCGATCTGGTC
>JBMYTY010000394.1:0-2374 GCA_049604855.1 Gammaproteobacteria bacterium
TCCCCACCGGCCTGCGGGGAACGCAAGTGGACCTGTTGTTGGAATTCGAGGGCGAGCCCCTCGCCGATGTCCTGATCATCGCTTACCGACGGCAGGCCCCCATGGAGAAAGTCAGCGTGCGAACCGATGCGGACGGGGCCGCCCGGCTCGAACTCGGGGCGGGCGGGGACTGGCTGATCACCGCCGTAACGATCAGCGCCCGTGCGCGGGGCCGGGCCCAGTGGCTGAGTCACTGGGCCGCGGTGCACCTGCGCGTGGACTGATCCGGCGTCCGCGTTGCGACGGGGCGGTCGTGGTGGGCGCCTCAGTCGTCCGAGCGGCTGAGGGACAGGGCCGGGGCCCAGTCGCCGGGGGAGACGCCGGGGGCGGGCCGGCCCCAGGTGTTTCCGCGTCGGTCCGGCGCGCCGGTGAAGAAACGCACCAACATGCGATGCAGCATGTTCATGTTGGGCAGGATGCCGTGGAAGCCGGCGGCCTTGGTGGTGGCCCGGTCCTGCAACTCCCAGTAGCCGTAGTCGTCCGGGGTCACGCAGACCACGTTGCTCAGATCCATGAAGGGGGGGATGGCGCCATTGAACGGGACCGTGCCATCGCCGGTCAGGCGTCGCTCGGCAGCGCTGTCGCCGTCCCTCCAGTGGTTCATGCGATCGCCGTTGGAAAGCAGAAACTCCGGTGCCGACGGGGTTCCTCCGGAACGAAGTCTGACCCGGGTATCGGTATCCACCCCGGCGACGACCAACCAGTTTTTCTCCGTCATGTCCGCATCGGCCAGTTGGAATCCGTCCAGGGCGGTCAGGAACTCGTTGGCGGTGCCGAGCATGCCCTTGAACAGTTCCGCCGCCTGGGCGGTGCGCTTGCCCGGGTTGACGCCGTGCAGGCGTACGAATTCGCTGATCGAATCACGCACGCCGGACTGCCACGCCGCGCTGTCGAACAGGTTGGTCGACACACCGTCCGCCTCGCCGGTCACGGCCCCTTCAAATCGCGGTAGAAGGTGATAGAGCGCGGGGGTCAGGCGAGCGGACTCGCGCTCGCGGGAGCTGGGGGCGGAGGTGCCCAGATTGGCGGTCCCGGTGATGACCTTGATCACCGCCTCGTAGGACCCCTGGAAGGGCGTGGCGAGGGTGGCGATCCTGTTCACCCGTGCGTCGGCCTTGCGCTGGGCCATGGTCCCGGCGATGACCAGTCCCCCCATGGAGTGGCCCACCAGATTCACCTTCGGATTCTTGATGAAGGCGTCGTTCGCGGTCTCCTTGTGGTAGTGGCGCATGAGCTTGGTGCGGTCGATCACCTCCTTGATGAAATCGCCCAGTTGCGCGGAGGTGTGTTCCAACGGTTGTCGCCAGTCGTAGGGAAAGGGGTAGACCGGGACCGGCTGGTCCTCCTTCCTTCGCAGGTTGTAGCGCAGCTCCTCGATCAACTCCCGGTAGGCGATCTCGAACACCTGGTCCGGCAGCAGCCGGGCCGGTTCCATGGCCTCGTAACGGAGGTCGTCGGGGTGCAGGGCCGCACGCTCGTACTCGCGGGTGAGTACGCTCCACACGGTCTCGGGCGAAATGGGGTATTGATCCCGGAGGTAGGAGGCCGTGATGCCGGGCACCACGATGACGGGATAAGGCAAGGGCATGATGGTCGCGCTCCCTGATCGGTGTGAGTTTCCTTGGCGGCATTGCTCCGCGTGCGGTCCGGACTGAAGCATATTCATAAGACGTCCGGACGACGCGGGTGTGACCCATTCATGAAAGGGGCTCATGAGATAAGGGGCTCATGAGAGCGGCTGCCGCCCGGGTTCCCAGGCAAGCCGGGCTTTCCGTATGGACTTCGGGCCGTTCGGAATCGGATATGGGGGTATAGTCCCGCCGCCCTGACAGCACCATTATTCAGCCCATGTCGACCACGATCTCTCATCCCGGTGAGAACGGATATGCCTGAACCGGCGGCGGTTTGCGTTTCTGATCTTCGTTTCCGTTGGCCGGGCGGTACCTGGACCCTGGCGGTCTCGGACCTGGTCATCGAGGCGGGCGAACGGGTTTTTCTGCACGGGCCCAGCGGCAGCGGCAAGAGCACCCTGCTGAGTCTGATCGGCGGGGTGCTGAGCCCTGATTCCGGTGACATCAGACTCGGCGGTGAGGCGTTCAGCAGCGTGTCCGCGTCCCGCCGGGACCGGCTGCGCGCCGACCGTATCGGCATGATCTTCCAGCTCTTCAATCTCTTGCCCTATCTGTCCCTGGTGGACAACGTCCTGTTGCCCCTGCGTTTTTCGAAGGCACGGCTGGGCCGGGTCAGCGGTGATCCGCGCGCCGAGGCCCTGCGCCTGTTGGAGCACCTGGACCTGGGACCGGATCTGCATCACAAGCCCGTGCGCGCCCTGTCC
>JBMYTY010000395.1:0-2373 GCA_049604855.1 Gammaproteobacteria bacterium
GTTCGGGGATGTAATCGGCGAGCGCCCCGGAATCGAGCGTGCGAAAAGCCTCGTGCAGGGATTCGAGATAGTGCTGGAATGAGGTGGGCTTCATCGGGCGTGCGGCGTCCTGTTGTTGTTGTGATCCGCGCTGCGGGTATCCCGCCGACGAAGCAAAATTCACGCCCGGGTGCCGGAACAGCACCATGCTCCCGCCGTCCCGCTCCGGCCCGGTTCAGGCCGCACCGTGTTCTGGCATGACGGCATCCTCCGGCACAAAGCTGGTGCCCCACTGAATGATCGAAGTGCCGCATGCGGCCCCGGAAACGCGAACCGGGGTCGAAACGTGAATCGGGGTCGGACCCGATATCGCGCAACATCAGTGCCACCGGACTCACGGGCTCGGGCGGCGCCTCGCGGATGTTCCATGGCCTGCTCGACGAGGTGTACATCTTCGACAATGCCCTGAACATGACGGAGATCTCCAAGCTCATGGACCACAACAGCCTCACCGCTCCGCTGATCGTGCCCGCCCCGGCCCTCCAACTGGGCCCTCGGCTGGCGGCACTGGCGCGACGACGTTCAAAATCCTGAAGCGCGATCCGGCCATCAAGGCTTCGCTGGATGAGAAAAGGCCCTGGCAAACGCCAGAGCCTTTTTCGCCAGAGCCTTTATCGTTGTTGCCGCCAAGCAGGTAACCGCACACGGTAGGGGATCAGCACGTTACCGGCGCAAATGGGCACCGGTTCACCCGGTTGATGGCTGAGCCTGTCCGTCAGGCGGCGGTCAGCATGGCGTACAACTCGTCCTTGAGTTTCAGGCGCGCCATCTTGCGTTCCTCCAGGTACTCATCAGAGGTATCACCGCCGTGGCATTCGATACCGCGTACCTCCTGGTCGACCTCGTGATACTCAGCGAACAAGCGCGCGAAACGGGGATTTCCGGTCTTGAGATCGTGGATACGTGCATGGTGTTCGGGGAATTCGTGGTGCAGGTCGTGCTTCTCGCCCAGCATTAGGTCGGGTCCTTTGGTCAGAGGGGTGCTTGAGCGGTTAAGGCTATGCCCATGTTAGGGTCCGTTTATTGCCCTCGGACACTTATCCGGCAATTCAGGGCTTCGCGCCTGGGAGCCGGGATACTCCGTCTGGCCCTACGGCATGAGCGCGGCGAAATGGCTCTTACGGCCGCGTCGCCCTCCGATCACGGCGCTCCGTCGCCGACATACACCCGAACGCACAGGAGCCCCCCATGGGTCCCGCTCGATTCCGCACCCTGATCGCGGCATGGCTGATCGCCTCGTTCACCCCCCCTGTACCGGCCCAGGACGTTTCGGCCCCCGCGAGCAAGGATCACGCTGAGCTCACCGAGTCCATCGCTACGACGTCGCCCAAAGCGGCGGATACCGGGACGGGACCCGATACGCTGCTGTTCGAGGAATACGCGGACGCCGAGGAGTCCGCTCAGGTCCCCGCCCCCCCGTCAGCCAACGCCACGGTCGATGCCACCGACACCGCGGACGCCGGATCATCCGCGGACAAACTATTGTTCGAGGCGTATCCGGACACCGTGAACTCCGAGCCCGATAGCGAGACTCCTGCTCCCGCCGCTCCAGTCGACGACGACACCGCGGCCGACAGCCCGGCCACATCGGATACCTTGCTCTATGAGGAGTACCCGGACAGCGCACAACAGGAGCGGGCGATAAAGAGTCCTGAACCCGCCGAACCCACCGCCACCCAGCCATCGGTCGGCTCCGACACAAGCGCCGATACCCTGCTCTACGAGGAGTACACCGACACCCCGGAACAGGCCTCGGAAACCGCTGGCCCGAACGCCGCCACTCCGCCCGCCGACCCGGAATCCGTCGGCGTCGCGCAGGATCACGACACCCTCCTGTACGAGGAATACGCGGACTCCGATGCCAAGCCCCAGGAGACAGCCGGGTCCGACAATCCGACAAAGGGATCCGAGTCTCCGGTAGCGACCGAAGCAACCTCGGATACGAATCAACCTGGAAAGACCGCGCGGACGCACACACCCTGTCCCAAGGTGGAACGCAAAACCGTCACGTCCGCACCGCGGCCGGCCTACAGGGCATGGTCCCATGGCTGGCCGCCGCACTACCGGCCCGTCATACCCGGCGGCTACATGCCCCCCCTTCCCGCGCACCACGTACCCGGCGGCTACGGCGCTCCTGGCTACGGCGCGCCCGGCTATGGCGCCCCTGCTTACGGACGGCCTCCCTTTGGCGGCGGACCTTTCGGTGGCATTCCATGGCCCGGCGGCTTCCCCGGTTTTCATTTCAGCCCACCCTGGTAACGGTTACGGAAGCTCTGAACGAATCGTGACACGGCGCCGGATGCGCCTACGGCTTATCCAGCCTACGAATCGATG
>JBMYTY010000396.1:0-2372 GCA_049604855.1 Gammaproteobacteria bacterium
TCGCGGTCAGGACAATGGCCTGCGGATCACTGAAATGGCGGTAGAACCAGACCGTTACCGGATTGGACATGGGGCGTTCGTATTAACGGGGAAGGGAGGGTGGGAAAGGGCCGTCAATCGCCGCCGTCGGCGATCAATGCCTCGTAGCGCTGCTGGAACAAACTTTCCAGATCATCGATAACATCTGAAGCGGATCGCCCCTGCATCACATGTTGTGTCATGAGGGCTGAGGTTTCGTTGAGCAGTGTATCGCGACGCACCATGGGATAACCGCGACTCAACCGCTTGATTGCGGCAATCACGCTCTCGCCCTCTGGTCGCGGTTCCGGGTCAGGCTTCGCCGGACCGCGATCGCCGCTGGCATCCCCGCCCACCGCTTCTAGCCGGGGTTCTGAAAGCAGAAAACGGGCGAAGCTGAGCAGGCTTTCCTGGCGCCCCGTGTCGAGGCCCCGGAACAACTTCAGCAACTCACGTTCGCCTTCACCGCGCACTCCGGTGGCGATGGACCCGGGCATCAACATGGCATCGCTCAAGCTTCTTCGGGGGGGGCGTCCGGATGGGTCTCGCAGTACCCGCGCGCGAAACTGAGCAACTCTTCCATGACCCGCTGGCGGAACTTCTGTTTCTGATGGACAAAGGAGAACGGGCGCCGCAGGGGCGGATCAAGACTGATACTCACCAGGCTCCCGAGTTCCAGTTCCTTGCTGATGGTCGCGCGGGACACGATGGATACGCCCATACCCGCCTCCACCGCACCTTTTACGGACTCGGGACTGCCCAACTCCATGCAGATACGAAGATTATTCGGCGTCAGCCCCTGACGCTGGATGAACTCGTCGATCACCTCGCGCGTACCCGAACCCTCCTCCCGGCAGACGAACGGTTCCTCCATGACTTCATTGATGCTCACATTCTCGCGTCCCGCGAAGCCATGGTCGGGAGCCACCACGACGACCAGTTCATCCCAGCGGCACACCGAAACCGCCAAGTTCTTGTTCTGAACCGGGGCTTCGACCACGCCCAGATCGATATCGTTGTTCTCCACCATGTTCACCACGGCGTCGGTATTGGCCACACGCAGATGGACGTTTACATCCGGGAAGCCCGATTTGAAATCACTGAGCAACGCGGGAAGCATGTACTCGGCGATGGTCGTACTCGCGCCCAGGACCAAATCGCCGGACACGGATCCCGTCATGTCGCGGACCGCGTTCTCCATCTGGGCATATTGTTCGAATATCCGGTCCGCGTATTCGAACACCGTTGCCCCCGCCTCAGTCAGACTGATCCGGTTATGGGTTCGGTCGAAGAGACGGGTATCAAAGTATTCCTCCAGCTGGCGCACCTGAAAGGTCACGGCCGGCTGGGTCATGTGCAACGTTTCAGCCGCCTTCGTGAAACTGAGCAGGCGGGCAACGGTGTGAAAGACCTGAAGTCTGCGATCTGCCATGGATCGGGGGTATCCGAGTCGGTTCCGTAACGTCGGCCCACGCGAACAACGGGGCCGCAAAACCCGGCGAGTATACAGCAATAACTAGATTTTATGCCTCTCCTAATGGGGTAGATGGGTGGAGAACCACCCAGATCCCCGGTCAGGCATCAAGCCACAAGCGGATCCGACGCGCGGCCTCGACAACGTTCCAGCAGTGCTGTTCCACGAACTGATCGTCTATAGCCTGTCCCCCCGCGGCGGCGCGCAGCGCCCTTGCGCCATCAAAATCAACCAGGGCCAGACGGGCTGAAAGTTCTCTCCTGGAGCGCCCAAAGGCGCTGCCCGGCAGTATGGCGACACCGCCCTCCTCCAGGAGACGATTGCACAGCAGCTCGCCCGAGGTGACCCCCCGGGACTCCAGGCGCTCGCGGTGCGCGGAGAAATCGACGAACAGGTAAAAGCCCCCTTCGGGATCGGGAAGGTCCAGCCGCGCCGAGCGCAACTCAGCCGTTACATGCCGGGCAAGGGCTCCCTGTATCGCTCGCGAATGTTCCAGGTAGCGCATCACCTCGGGGGGCTGCTGAAATGCAATGACGGCGGCATGCTGGATGGGGGCGCTCACGCTGGTGAAGCTCTCGCTGGCCACCACCGCCATGGCATCCTGCAACCATCTCAATTCCGGTGGAAACAGAAAGGTGCCGATACGCCAGCCACCGGCCCCGCACCATTTACTCAGCCCACTGCTGATGATGGTGCCCTCGGGGTAATAGTTGGCGACCGTCCGGTGCCGCCCGTCGAAGGTCAGCTCTCCGTATATCTCGTCGGAAAGCAGAACGATGCCGTAGCGACGCGCCACACGGGCCAGGGCCGCGAGCTCGATCTCGGTATAGGTCATCCCGGTCGGATTCGAGGGATAGCTAAGGATAAGAATGCGCGGACG
>JBMYTY010000397.1:0-2370 GCA_049604855.1 Gammaproteobacteria bacterium
TTTTTTGTTGCTTGGACCGGGGAGTCAGCGCTTCAGATTCTTCAGACGGCGGTTGCCTGCCTTGTCCGGGTTACCGTTCAGCATGAACCAGGAGAACCAGTCCGCGTATCCCTCCGGCGCGGCGGGGATGTAGCCGGTGGCTTCACTCTGGTAGTCGCACAGCGAGACAGCAAGACGGCGTAACTGTTGGATCTGGTCCGCGGACAACGGAGGGTCGATCCGTTCGGCGGCCTCGCGGGCCAGGTTCTGGCCCTGGGCTTCGCACAGTTCAGTGGCCTGAACGGGGGAGATCAGCACGGGGGAGACCAGCAAGAGTCCGCCCAGACCGAAGAACATCGACTTCAAACGCATCGGTTCGGCCGCCTCAGAAGTGGGGCTTCTCGTCCAGGTCCTCGTAGCGCTTCACGCTGGCCATGATCTCGCGCTTGGCCTCTTCTGAATCCGCCCAGCCATCGAGCTTCACCCATTTCCCGGGTTCGAGGTCCTTGTAGTGCTCGAAAAAGTGGGCGATCTGCTCAAGCAGCATCTGCGGGATCTCTTCCGGGCCATTGGCGTGGCGATACAGGGAACAGAGTTTGTTGATCGGCACCGCCAGAACCTTGGAATCGGGGCCGCCGTCGTCGGTCATACGTAGCAGGGCAACAGGGCGCACCTGGATGACGGAACCGGAGATCAGGGGCACGGGGGTCACGACCATGACATCGACGGGATCACCATCCTCGGCCAGAGTGTGGGGGACGTAGCCGTAGTTGCAGGGGTAGTGCATGGCCGTGTTCATGAACCGGTCAACGAACATGGCCCCGGTGTCCTTGTCGACCTCATATTTGACGGGATCCGAATGGGCGGGGATCTCGATGATGACGTTGATCTCGTCGGGCTTTTTCGTGCCGGCGCTGACTCGGTCCAGGTTCATGGGGTGGGGCCTCGGTGATGGTGTGGAATGCTTTTGATTTATCGGCCTGGCGGCCATGCGAGCATCCCTGTCCGGGCGCTCGGGGGGCGGTAGTATAAGCGGCCTCACACCCTTTATGACACAGTGCACAAAAGTGTGCGCTCAAAGTGACCGGCTCTCCTTCATGCTCAAGCACTTTCATGAATTACCCGCGGGATTTCTCGAGGTCGCGCCGGAGCGTTTGGAGGCCATGTTGGGCGGCCCGGCGCTGATCGAACTGCCCGGGCGGCGCCCGGAACCGCTGTTCGTCTCCATCATGCTCCATGGCAATGAGCCCACCGGGCTATACGCCGTCCAGAATCTGTTGCGCCGACATGCGGGGCGCGAACTGCCCCGGGCGCTGTCCGTCTTCGTGGGCAATGTCGCCGCGGCGGCGCGCAATCTGCGCCGACTTGATGGCCAGCCGGACTACAACAGGGTCTGGCCGATCGATGGCCAACCCGCCGATGACTCAGCCGAATCGGCGTTGATGTTCGAGATCGTGGAGCACATGCGGCGGCGGGCGGTGTTCGCGAGCATCGATGTCCACAACAACACCGGCCTCAATCCGCACTATGGATGCGTCAACCGCTTGGACCACCGTTACCTGAATCTTGCGGCCATGTTCAGCCGCATAGGGGTCTACTTCGTGCGCCCCCGGGGGGTGTGCTCCATGGCCATGGGCGCGTTGGCACCGAGCACCATCATCGAGTGTGGCAAGGCCAGTCAGGTACAGGGCACCGAGCACGTGGCGGATTTCCTGGATGCGGCATTGCACCTGGACCATCACCCCGAGCACCCGGTTCGCTCCGGTGACCTGGACCTCTATCACACCGTGGCGACGGTGACCGTGGCCCCTGATGCAAGCTTCGGATTCGGCAAGGTCGAGGCTGATCTGTGTCTCGATCCGGAGTTGGAGCGGCTGAATTTCCGGGAGTTGCAGAGCGGTACCGCATTCGGGCGGGTGTGCTCGGGTGACTCACTTCCGGTGCGTGTGCTCGATGAACGGGGTGTGGACGTCGCGGCACGCTATTTCACCATTGAGAGGGATGAGCTGTGTCTGGCGCAGGCGGTGATGCCTTCCATGCTGACCCTGGACGAGCGCGTCATTCGTCAGGACTGTCTCTGTTATCTGATGGAGCGGATCGATACCTCCGGCGCGGGGCCTGACTGAGCGGTGAAGCAACCGGACGCTCGTGAGCGGAGCGAGGGAGGCCGCGGAGTTGTGAATAGGCAATGACAATATAAGAGAATGCTTATATAAAAGGAGTCGAAAACACCCTCTTTGCGTCGGAGGTGACATCATGAACGCAAACAGAATATTGATCTTCGGATCAGGTGCCCTGCTCGGGGCCCTCGCTTTGGCCGCGCTGCTCGTGACCCAGGCATCCCAACTCATGGTCCGGGAGACCATCAGCCCGCTGGATCATCAAGCGACG
>JBMYTY010000398.1:0-2369 GCA_049604855.1 Gammaproteobacteria bacterium
GAGTCCGCGGACGGCAAGGCAACACTCAAACTGGTACACGGTGAAGATCAGGTGGCCGAGGTGCTCGATGCCATGCGCGACGCGGGTTTGGTGATCGATGGTCTCAGTACGCGCAATCCGGGGCTTGAGGATGTTTTTCTGAGCCTTACCGGTGGCGCTCGACCGTGAACCGCTACGGCTTCTACACCCTGTATCGCAAGGAGGTGATGCGCTTCCTGAAGGTCTTTGTGCAGACCGTGTTGGCGCCCGTGATCTCGGCGATGCTGTACCTGATGATCTTCAGTCATCTCCTGGAGGAGCGGCTGGAGGTGTACCCAGGGGTCAGCTACGGAACGTTCCTGGTACCCGGTTTGGTCATGATGAGCATGATTCAGAATGCCTTCGCCAACAGCTCGTCTTCGCTGATTCAATCCAAGATGGCGGGCAACATCGTGTTCGTGCTTCTGGCGCCCATCTCGGCGCTGGAGTTCTTCGCCGCGTTCACCCTGGCCGCGATATCGCGTGCCCTGCTGGTGGGGGCAGGTGTGGCGCTGGTGGCGGCGTTTTTCGTCGAAGTCAGTATTCCCCATCCGGCCTGGGTTCTCGTGTTCTCCTCCTTGGGGGCGGCCTTTCTGGGAATCCTCGGCATCATTGCCGGTATCTCAGCCGAGAAGTATGAGCATCTGGCGGCGTTCCAGAATTTCGTGATTCTGCCCCTGTCCTTTCTGAGTGGCGTGTTCTACTCCATCCATTCCCTGCCCGATGCCTGGGCCGCGGTTTCCCGGTTCAACCCGTTTTTCTATATCATTGATGGCTTCCGTTACGGATTCGTGGGCGCGTCGGATATCTCGCCGTGGACGAGTCTAGCCGTCACATCGGCCTTCCTGTTGATTGTGACCGGCTTAACGGTGTTCCTGCTGAATCGGGGCTACAAGCTCCGGAAATAGACCCGGGGCGCGGGTAGATTCGAGCCCCGGATCCTCCAAAAAATCAACGCATGACCCAGGCTGGGGAGGCGCCGCTTCTCTGATCCCCGGGGTACGTCGGAAGCTGAACACTTTTACATGGGCAAGCTGATAATCAAGGGTGGTATCCCGCTGGACGGGAGCATCCGCATCTCTGGCGCCAAGAATGCGGTCTTGCCGATCATGGCGGCCACATTGCTCGCTGAAGACCCAGTCACGATCGGCAATGTGCCGCATCTGCACGATGTCACCACCACCATGGAGCTGCTCGGTCGCATGGGGGTGCGTTTGATAGTGGACGAGCGCATGAGCATCACCGTGGAGCCTCAATATATCGAGGACTTCGTCGCGCCCTACGACCTCGTCAAGACCATGCGTGCCTCCATCCTGGTGCTCGGTCCCCTGTTGGCCAAGCACGGAAGGGCGGATGTCTCTCTTCCCGGCGGCTGTGCCATCGGTTCGCGTCCGGTGAACCTGCATATCGCGGGGTTGGAGGCCATGGGGGCGGAGATCGACGTGGAGGACGGTTATATCCGGGCCCGTGTTCCCGGGGGGCGTTTGCACGGCGCCCGATTGATGTTGGATATCGTCACCGTAACCGGAACGGAAAACCTGATGATGGCGGCGGCCCTGGCCAAAGGCACCACCATTATCGAAAACGCGGCCCATGAACCGGAAGTCGTTGACCTGGCCAACTGCCTCAACGCCATGGGCGGGCAGGTCAGTGGTGCGGGCACCGATACCATCACCATCGAGGGTGTCGAGTCGCTGCACGGAACGGACTACAGGGTTCTTCCTGATCGGATCGAAACAGGCACCTACCTGGTGGCGGGCGCTATCACGCGCGGCAAGGTTCTGCTCAAGGACACACGTCCTGACCTGCTCGAATCAGTGCTCACCAAGCTTGAGGATGCGGGGGCCGAAATCGACACCGGGGATGATTGGATCCAGTTGGATATGCGCGGGCGGCGTCCGAAAGCCGTGACGGTCCGAACCGCGCCTTATCCAGCGTTCCCCACGGATATGCAGGCTCAGTTCACCGCCCTGAACTCGGTTGCGGAAGGAACTGGCACGATCGTGGAGACGGTGTTCGAGAACCGCTTCATGCATGTCCAGGAAATGCAGCGCATGGGCGCGAATATCCGGGCTGAGGGCAATATGGCCGTCAGTACCGGCGTGGAGCAGCTCAAAGGTGCTCCGATCATGGCGACTGACCTGCGTGCATCCGCTTCGTTGGTGCTCGCGGGGCTGGTGGCCGAAGGCGAAACCGTGGTCGACAGGATCTACCATATCGACCGCGGCTACGAATCGATCGAGGAGAAGTTGGCCCGATTGGGGGCGCGAATCCGTCGAGTACCCGCATGAGCAGTCCCTTGAATCTGCATGCGCGAGCCTGGATTTTCCGATTTCGATGATCCGCGGCGT
>JBMYTY010000399.1:0-2365 GCA_049604855.1 Gammaproteobacteria bacterium
TTTGAAAGATGGTTATTTGAATAAAGTTTAAATAACTCATTGGTTTTTTGATCGATTATTTGTTTTTTTAATAATTTTATATCATTATTTTTGAATTTTATTTTTCTTTTATCTTTAATTAATTATGCGTCTTTATTCAAGCTTTAGGTCAAAATTTCCGTCAGCACATCGACTGCATTGGCGGCGATCGCCCAATGCAGGTTGTCCGCCACGGACCAAACGGTCAGTTCACTGACGTCATCCCGCGCCCTGCGTTCAACACGGACATAAAGTTGGTCCTGCCCCGCCGCATCGCCCACCGGGGACAGGGGCGGGTCGCCTTCTTGCATCAGCTGGATGCGACGATCACCCGCATAAGGTTCGTCCATGTCCAGCCCTCTGGGCAGGGACATCTGGACGCAAGCGGTTGTTCCGAAGAACACCGGAGCCATGACCCGCCCCATGGACAGAAGAGGGCCGTTTCCAGCGACCAAATCCCGCCAATCCAATTGATCGCGGTCCCCTTGATCGCCTTGCGACACGGGAAGCGTGTTGAACGCCATCTGCACCGGCACCAGGGTATTTTCAACCGGCTGAAGGTTCAGAACCCGCGCCGTCTGCCGTGCCAAATGCTCCACACCGGACTTTCCCAGCCGTGACACAGGTTCGATCAGGAAACCGTGAACCGCGCCTTCCGCATGGGCAAGGAAGGGCCGGGCCGTTGAATACACCTGGGCAAGCCCGGGTGAGGGCAGGGCTAGCACTCCACCCGGCGCGTCCTTCGCGCTAACCGCCCCCGGCATTACAGTGCGATGGCTTTGCCCTCCCCAGCGCCCGGAACTCAGATCCAGGGCCAGGGCGCCCGCTCGCTGGGCATCGTCGGGTGAACACGCATCCGGGGGGGCATCACCGACAAAAAGCGCCACCTCCACCCTACGGAAATCGAACCCCGCGATGGGTTGAGGTTTGAGCAACCGACCACCGAAATCGACCCGCGCGGCGGCATCCTCGCGAACGCCCAGCACATGGACCTCCCCCAGAGGGAGTTCGGATTCCGCCAATGCCGACAACAGGGCCTCGGCCTCGAAGGAATCCCCTCCGACAACGACAATATCCACGCAATCTTTCACTCTGCCACCTGCACGCTTGCCCCGCCTCCGCTATGCCCACCCTTGCGCGGTGCGCATTGCCGGGACCGGCTGGGTCATCCCGCCCCGAACCCGGGACACACTGAAAACACGAAGGCCATCCCAAAGGGCCGGGATGGCCTCCCACATGGATTACGGATCAATCCCGCCACCCGCCCCGGCTATCAGCCAGGTCAGCGCTCCAGAAGGATTCGGAGCATCCGCCGCAGCGGCTCGGCGGCTCCCCACAGCAACTGGTCGCCAACACTGAAGGCGGAGATGAACCCGGGCCCCATGTTGAGTGGACGGATGCGCCCCACGGGGATTTCCAGGGTTCCCGTGGCCGCGGCCGGGCTCAACTCCCGGATGGTGCGATCACGGTCATTCGGAATGACTTTCACCCAATCGTTGTGCTCGGCCAACATCGCTCCCACCTCGTCGACGGGAACGTCACGACGCAACTTGATGGTGAAACCCTGGGAGTGACTGCGCATGGCCCCGATCCGGACGCACAACCCATCGACGGGCACGGGCTTGTCCGTGCGACCGAGAATCTTGTTCGACTCCACGGAACCCTTCCACTCTTCCTTGGATTGGCCGTTCTCCAGGGCCACGTCAATCCAGGGGATCAGGCTGCCCGCCAGAGGAACGCCGAACTGCTCGCTGGGGAAGTCACCGGAGCGCATGGTTTCCGTGACTTTCCGGTCGATATCAAGAATGGCGGACGCCGGGTCCGCGAGTTCCCTGGCTACCCCATCGCGCAACACCCCCATCTGATTGAGCAGTTCGCGCATGTTGCGCGCACCGGCACCGGAGGCGGCCTGGTAGGTCATGGCCGTCATCCATTCGATGAGGTCCGCCTTGAACAAACCGCCCAGGGCCAGAAGCATCAGACTCACGGTGCAGTTGCCGCCGATGTAATTCTTGACACCATCATCCAGGGCCTGGTCGATGACGCCCCTGTTCACGGGATCCAGGATGATGATGGAATCCTCGTGCATCCGCTTGGCGGAGGCCGCATCAATCCAGTAGCCCTGCCATCCCGCCGCACGCAGATCGTCGTAGACGCGCTTGGTGTAGTCGCCCCCCTGGCAGGTGACGATGGCATCCATGGACTTGAGCGCGTCGATATCGTGCGCATCCTTGAGCGCAGGAATGGTCTTGCCGATGTTCGGCCCGGACTGCCCCACCTGGGAAGTGGTGAAGAAGACCGGCTCATCGATGTGATCAAAATCGCCCTCTTCAGACATACGCTGCAT
>JBMYTY010000400.1:0-2361 GCA_049604855.1 Gammaproteobacteria bacterium
CTTCGCTGGGGGCGGCGCGGGCCTGTTGCAGTTGCCCATCATCATCTTCCTGGGGTTGCCCTTCGGTGTCGCGCTGGCCACTCACAAGATCGCGACCGTGGCCCTGGGCGTGGGGGCAACGGTGCGGCACTGGCGTGTGGGGGGCTTTGAGCGCGATTTCACCCTCGCGATACTGGGGGCGGGGGTTCCCGGTGTGGCCCTGGGGGCCAGTTTCATACTCCTGGTGCCTGGCCGTTCGGCGGAGGTCGCTCTGGGCGTGATCACCCTGGCCATGGGCGTGTATTCCTTTCTCAGGCCCGATCTGGGTCAAGCGGTCTCCGCCACCCACCGCGATGCGCGCGGGATGCTGGCCGGGTGCGCGGTGATCTTCCTCGTTGGCATGTTCAACGGCTCGCTCTCGTCGGGTAGCGGACTGTTTCTCACCCTGTGGCTGGTGCGCTGGTTCGGACTCGATTACCGGCGCGCGGTGGCCTACACCATGGTGCTGGGCGGCATGTTCTGGAACGGCACCGGTGCGCTCACCCTGGCCGTATTGGGCGATGTGCGGTGGTCCTGGTTGCCCGCCTTGGTCCTCGGCGCGCTGGTCGGCGGATATCTGGGCGCGCACCTTTCGATTCTGAAGGGCAACCGTTGGATCAAGAGGGTTTACGAGGGGGTGACCGTGGCCATGGGCGTAAGACTTATCTGGGGGATTTGAGGCGTGACCGGGCGCGCTCAGGGCCCGCAATCATCAAGAATCCGGACCATGTCATGTTCCGCCGCATGCATCTGTCGGACCAGCGTGTACTGGGCCATTGCCCGGCGGAGGTTGTCCCCGCTCGCCTCGACCCGGAAGTAGCGGTCTCCCCGGAGATGGTCCGCGAGGAAACGCAGGGCCAGCTCCAGGCTCAGTACCTGTGGCGCGATGACCAGCGAAGAGCGCTCGTCGTTCGTCATGGAGGCGCCCATGCCTTCGCTGTAGCCCCGGGCGAGGGCTGCGTACAGACCGAGATCGAAACCGGCTTGGTCTTCGTCCGGTGCGGCGTTTGCCGCCGACCGGACCAGGTCACCGAAGTCGTGGGCGAGGGGGCCGGGCATGACGGTGTCCAGGTCCACCACGTGGCTCACCCGGGGCGTCTCCGCATCCGCGCGGAACAGCAGGTTGTTGATCTTGGTGTCGTTGTGGATGTGGCGCAGCGGCAGACCGCCACTGAGTTCAGAGGCCAGTTCGGTCTCGTTCAGCATCTTACGAACCAGGGGCTCACACCCATTCAGCCTTCCCAGAGGGTCTTCGTGGGCCGCCTGCTCAAGGGTGCGCAAACGCGCCGGGGTGTCGTGAAAACCGGGCAGGATTTCGTGCAGCGGTGGTTCGGGCAGATCATCCAAGCGGCGCACGAATGTGGCGAAGGCACGCGCGGCTTCACCGGCATGAGCCGGGTCGGGCGCGCGTTGAAATGCCCGGCTGTTCGCGACGAAAACAAAGGCGCGCCAGGTTTGATCACCGGCCGCGCGGGCCAGCGTGCCGCCGTCGGTGGTGGTGATCAGCTCAGGTACCCCGAGGTCCGGGTTCGTGCCGGGTCGGGTGTTGATGTGCGCGCATACCCGCTCGATGTTCTCCATGACCGTGACCGGGTCCGTGAACACGCCGGTATTGAACTGTTGTAGCAGCCAGTCGGGGCCCGTATCGAAGTGGACCTGATAGCTGTGATGAATCCGCCCACCGCTCAAGGGCTTGCAGCGGGAGACGGGGCCGGGGGTCGGGTAGTGCCGATGGAGAAGATCCTGGAGGGTGGCGTCGTTCACGGGGTGTGGGTGGCAGTGACGGGGGACGGGGTCTACCCTTTTGTTCCGGGGCCATATCGGCTGGGATTCAGTCCAGAGGGCCCGCCGCCATGGGTTTGGTCCATGAGAGCCGCATCGTACGCCAACGACCTGGACGTGACGGGTTCCGTTCACTCCGCTGAAATCGCCGAGGTCTCGGACGAGGTCTTCAGACTGCTCGCCATTGCCTATCCGGATTGGCCCTTCACGGCCCTGCAGGGGGCGTTCGAGGGCTTCGAACGTCTGTTCGCCGGGCGCTACCCCGGTTACCACGCCTGCGACACGCTCTATCACGACCAGCAGCACACCCTGGACATGACCCTGGCCATGGCCCGTCTGCTGGTGGCTCATGACCTACAGGTACGACCCGCCCTTCGCTTGGAAGGGGCACGTGCTGAACTGGGTTTGATCACCGCACTGTTCCACGATTCGGGGTACATCCGTCGCACCCACGATTCGGCTCATGCCAATGGGGCGGAATACACCCGGATCCATGTCAGCCGAAGTGCCGGTTTCCTGCGTGATTACCTGCCCACGCTGGGCTATGGCGCGGACGAGGTG
>JBMYTY010000401.1:0-2355 GCA_049604855.1 Gammaproteobacteria bacterium
CTTTGGCCCGCGTCTTTGGCCCGAGCGGACACCCGGGCACAAAAAAACGGCGGATGGTCGAAACCATCCGCCGTTTTCAGTTCCGGTTTGACGGGGCAGGGCCCCGCGGCCGGAAGGCCAGTCAGGTGACTGACTTACTGCGCGGCAGGGGCAGCCGGGGCGGCGGGAGCAGCCGGGGCGACCGGAGCGACCGGAGCGCCGTAGGGAGCAACGCCGTAGGGGGCGCCGTAAGGAGCGCCGTAGGGGTAGCCACCGTAGTAGGGGGCGTTGTAGCCGTAGCCATTGCCGTAGCCGTTGCCGTACATGTTGGTGTTGGCGCGGCTGGACATGGAGAAGTCGAAGGAACCGTCGCCGACGCCATTGCCCCAGCCGTTGCCCAGACCGTTCCAGGGACCACCGCCCCAACCCGGACCCCACCAAGCGGAGGCGGAGGAAGCGGCGACGAGGCCAGCGGCGACAACAGCGGCTTTCACGATGTTTTTCATGGATATGACTCCCGAGCTAACTGAGGCTCATTGAAATTTCTTACGATTTAGATCGTTCGGGTTCTACTGGTGGTGAATCGCGTCCAGCACCGTCTGCAAAACTCGGGCGCTACTCTATAAGTCCGTTCTTATATAATCAAGCCCTAATTTTTTGGTATTTCCCTGAAGTTGATCCTGATCAGGTCTTGCCCGGTCCCGATGAAGCACGTGTAATCGCCCACCGCTTTTGACACTGACCGGTTCGCCCCCATGTCCAATCCCGCCACCTTGCGTATCTGCATCGCCCAGGGCGACTTTCTTGTTGGCGATGTACAGGGAAATGTGGACCGGGTGATGGATGCCTGTGATGTTGCCCGGGACACCCTGGGTTGTGATTGCGTGGTGTTTCCAGAGCTGGCCCTTACCGGATACCCACCCGAGGATCTGCTGCTGCGCCCGGGCTTACGCGCTGCCGTGGATACCGGGATCGAGTGCCTGTTGAGCGAGATACGGGGAATCACCGCCGTGATCGGGCATCCCCGCTACGCTGGTGAACGGTGTTTCAACAGCGTGTCCGTCATCCGTGATGGTTCGGTTGCGGCCTGTTACGACAAACAGGAACTGCCGAACTATGGCGTGTTCGATGAACAGCGCTATTTCACACCGGGGAACCGCGCGGCCGTTTTTGATCTGGGTGGAGTCCCGGTCGGCCTCACCATCTGCGAGGACATCTGGTTCCCCGGCCCCGCGGCCCGCGCGGTCGAGCAGGGCGCCCGCCTGATCATCAACGTCAATGCATCGCCTTTTCATTACGGCAAGGGGCTTGAGCGTGAGGCCGCCGTGGCGGAACGGCTTGGCGCGTTAGGTGTTCCGCTGATCTACGCGAACCTGATGGGCGGACAGGATGAGCTGGTCTTCGACGGTGGCTCATTCGTCATGGATGGGGAGGGCGAGGTCCGTATGCGTGCGCCGCTGTTCTCCGACGGTCTTTATGTCGTGGAGCTGGAGGTCGATGGCTCCGATGTTCGTGTTTGTGGGGGCAAGGTGGAGCCCTACGGATCGGAAGAGGAGCAGATCTACGATGCCCTGGTTACCGGCGTTCGCGACTATGTGCTGAAAAACGGGTTTTCCGGTGCCTTGCTGGGTTTGTCCGGAGGCATAGATTCGGCGCTCACGCTGGCGATCGCGGCCGATGCGCTCGGGCCTGATGCCGTGCAGGCCGTGATGATGCCCTCTCTCTACACGGCGGATATGAGTCAAACCGATGCCGCCGAACAGGCTCGCCGCATGGGCGTCGAGTATTCCGTGATCCCGATTGCCGCCCCGGTCGAGGCCTTTGGGCAGGTGTTGGCCCCCGCCTTCGAAGGCTTGGCCATGGATGTGACGGAGGAGAACATCCAGGCACGCAGTCGCGGGGTGATCCTCATGGCCCTGTCCAACAAGACCGGGCGGATGCTGCTGACCACGGGCAACAAGTCGGAAATGGCCGTCGGTTACGCCACGCTCTATGGCGATATGGCGGGGGGCTTCGCGCCGCTCAAGGATTGTCCGAAAACCCTGGTCTACCGTTTGGCGGTCTATCGCAACAGTCTGTCGCCCGTGATTCCTGAGCGGGTGATCGAGCGACCGCCGTCCGCGGAATTGAGGCCGGACCAGAAAGACTCGGACAGCCTTCCGGAATATGACGTGCTTGATCCCATCCTCGAGCGATTCGTCGAGCAGGATATGAGTGTGTCGCGGATCGTGGAAGACGGTTTCGCGGCGGACGAGGTGGAGCGGATCGCCGGTCTGGTGTTGCGCAACGAATACAAGCGCCGCCAGGCACCACCGGGGGTGCGTATCACCCGCCGTGCCTTCGGGCGGGACCGGCGTTACCCGATCACATCGGGAT
>JBMYTY010000402.1:0-2338 GCA_049604855.1 Gammaproteobacteria bacterium
GCCAGGTTCACGCGCGCCTCGGGGAACCAGCGCGCCCGTTCCAGGTCGTCGCCATCCACCAGTACGGTGTTCCCCTTGTCCCCCACCACGCCGGTGAAATCCCAGAGCAGGGACCAGAACTGTTCCTTCTCCGCCACGGACCAGCGATGCAGGGCGGCGTAATCGGGGAACGCGCGCCCCGCCTTCCGGGCCGCTTCGCTCATGAACCGGTGCATGGCCGTCCGCGCGACCCGTTGGGGGCTCGGTGTCCAGAGGGGTTGCCCGGCCGCTTGCTCAGTCATGGTTCATGCACCGTGAAAAGGGGTTGCGCCGCGCTGACGCAGGAACTGGTCGAAATCCCAGGGTCGACGGCTCAGGCGCCTGCGTGCGTGGTCCGCGAAAACATAGACCCAGGCGCGTTGCCCGCCACCGTTCCCTGTTTCCACCCAAGCCATTTCGCGCGTGTACATTGCGCCCTCGAAGGCATCCAGGCGTCTTAAATCAGCGGGCGTGACGGGGCTCAACAAAAGGCCGTGAACCTCCCCGCCCGCTTCGGCCACCACGGCCGGGTACACCTCACCGGCTACGGCATAACGGCGGAAGCCCGCGAGTCGCGCTCGCTCCCCGGGCCCAGCGGGATGCCCGAGCACCCCGGCTACAATGCGGGGCGACATGAGCGTTCCGTAGACAAACAAAGAGCGGCAGGTCGACACGGGTCTCAGCCCTGACCGGCATCGGCACCCGTGGACCCGGCCTCCGCATTCGCACGCCAGATGCAGCTACCGCCGACCGATTTGTCCAAGCGATCCAGGTAGGCCTCGTGTTCACTCATCTCATCGGCCGTTGCACGCACCACGCGCAGCTTCGGCCGCCCCGCCGCCAGACGGCGGATACCCCCCGAGTTTTCGTCGGACGATGCGCTTTCACCATCATCGGCATGCAGGGACAGGGCGGTCTGGCCCCCGGTCATCGCCAGATACACCCCGGCGAGCAACTCGGCATCGAGCAGCGCACCGTGCAGATCACGCCCCGAGTTATCCACGTCGTAGCGCTTGCACAGGGCATCCAGGCTGTTGCGCTGCCCCGGATGCATGCGGCGCGCCATGACCAGGGAATCGGTGACGGTGCACATGTCCGCCGTGGCCTCGTGTCCCGGGTCCAGGAGGCGGAACTCGTGATCCAGGAAACCCACGTCGAAGGGCGCGTTGTGAATGACCAGATCCGCGCCGCGCAGGTAGGTGATCAACTCCGGGGCGATCCGCGCGAAGGTGGGTTTGTCGGCGAGGAACTCCTCGGTGATGCCGTGCACCTGCTTGGCCCCCTCGTCGATGTCACGCTCGGGGTTGATGTAGATGTGCAGGTTGTTGCCCGTCAGGCGCCGGTTGATGACCTCGACGCAGCCCACCTCGATGATGCGATGGCCCTGGGAGGGTTCGAGGCCGGTGGTTTCGGTGTCGAGAACGATTTGACGCATGGAGGATCGGGCGTTGGCTAAGAGGGTGGATCAGTTGATCATACGGCCCGGGTCGACCTCGATCACGGGTGCCGACGGTTCATCCGCGACACCGGGGCCGGGCAGGCCACCGGCGAGGAATCGATAGCTACGCACCATGGACTCGAAATCATCCAGGGCCTCGCGGAAGGCGATACCGTTGCGCGCACCCATGACGATGATGTTGAAGTGTTCGAGCTCTTCCACGAAGGCGATGGCCTCGTAGGGCGCATATCCCGCGCCCCGGAAGTGATAGATCACCGCCTCACGGCCGGAGTCCAGGGTGATGACTCGTTCGAAGGTTCCGTCGTAGCTCATGCGCCCCGCCTTGTGGAACATCTGAACATTGGCTTGAACCAGTTCGTCGATGGAACCCATCTCGAGGCTACGCGGCACACTGCGCATATAGGCCATCACCGTGCTGTTCTGAAACGGCTCACCCGCGGGATAGGCCACCAGCGGCAGCCCGGAGGACTCGCCCGCCTCCTGGTCCATGACCCAACCCGGCGCGGCCTTGACCGCGAAGGCCGCATCACCGGTCTCCATGACACCGGTACCACCCGGCAACCCCGCATGGGCCGCCATCCACGGTGCCGCGCAGAGAAACAGGACCGCACAAACGGTGGCCAGACACTTCTTCAAGTCACGCATGTCATTCTCTCCTTCGTGTTGATGATCACCGGGGGGTGTCCAAGCCCCCCGACATCGGCAGCCGACGTCCGCCCTCAGGTCGTCAATTCATCGATGCCCTGGTTGGCCAGTTCGTCCGCGCGCTCATTCCCGGGGTCGCCACTGTGACCTTTGACCCAGTTCCAGCGAACCCGGTGCCGTTCACGGGCGGCGTCAAGACGTCGCCACAGGTCCTCG
>JBMYTY010000403.1:0-2335 GCA_049604855.1 Gammaproteobacteria bacterium
CAGAATCGCCAGCAGTTCCTCGATCTCAACACAGAGCGCCTTCAGGTCTTCGCCGATCTTGTCGCGTTCCAGGCCCGTCAGGCGGTGCAGGCGCAGGTCCAGGATGGCCTTGGCCTGGGCCTCGGACAGATGGTAACCATCGTCCTTGAGCCCGAACTCGTCGCCGAGTCCTTCCGGCCGTGTGGCCTCCAGACCACCGGCTACCGAGGCACGCTCCAGCATGGCAACCACGGGCCCCGGCTCCCAGGCCCGGGACATGAGCCCCGCCTTGGCCTCAGCGGGGCTGCCGGAGGCGCGGATCAATTCGATAACCGCATCGATATTCGCCAGGGCGATGGCCAGGCCTTCCTGGGTATGCGCCTTTTCCCGCGCCTTGCGCAGCTCGTAAATGGTGCGCCGGGTGACCACCTCGCGGCGATGACGCAGAAAGGCATCCAGCACCTGGCGCAGATTCAGCAGACGCGGCTGACCATCCACCAGAGCCACCATGTTGATGCCAAACACGCTCTGCATGGCGGTGTGCTGGTAGAGATTGTTGAGGATCACCTCGGGCACCTCGCCGCGGCGCAGGTCGATGGCCATGCGGATGCCGTCCTTGTCCGACTCATCACGCAGCTCGGTGATGCCTTCGACCTTCTTTTCCTTGACCAGCTCGGCGATGCGCTCCAGCAACCGGGCCTTGTTCACCTGGTAGGGCAGCTCATCCACGATGATGGACTGCTTGCCGCCCTCCTCGCCCTCGAAATGGCAGCGGGCACGCATGTAGATGCGGCCGCGCCCGGTCCGGTACGCCTCACGGATACCATCCGCGCCGTTGATCATCCCCGCCGTGGGCAGGTCCGGCCCCGGGATGAATTCCATGAGCTGTTCGATGTTGAGGGAGTCGTCATCGATCAGGGCGATGACGGCATTCACGACCTCGGTCAGGTTGTGAGGCGGGATGTTGGTGGCCATACCCACGGCGATCCCAGCGGATCCGTTCACCAGCAGGTTGGGCACCCGGGTCGGCAAGACCGACGGTTCTCTCTCGGACTCGTCGTAGTTGGGGACGAAGTCGACGGTTTCCTTGTCGATATCCGCGAGCAGCTCGTGGGCGATGCGCGTCATGCGCACCTCGGTGTAACGCATGGCGGCGGGCGGGTCGCCGTCCACCGAACCGAAGTTGCCCTGACCGTCCACCAGCGGATAGCGCATGGAGAAAGGCTGGGCCATACGCACCATGGTGTCGTAGATGGCCGCGTCGCCGTGGGGGTGATACTTACCCATGACGTCACCGACCACACGCGCCGATTTCTTGTAGGCCTTGTTCCAGTCGTTGCCCTGCTCATTCATGGAGTGCAGAACACGGCGATGGACGGGTTTCAGACCATCACGGACATCGGGAAGGGCACGCCCCACGATCACGCTCATGGCGTAATCCAGGTAGCTCTGCTTCATCTCGTCTTCGAGATTGACGGGCAGAATCTCGCGGGCGAAGTCACTCATAGGCGCATCATGCTCAGGCGGGCGATTTAAGCGGCGGATCGTAACACAGCCGTGGGGGGCACCGCCTAAGGCTTTTCGCCCTTCTGAGCGCTCCTGAGGGCCGAGCATGAGGAACCCTTGCCCCGGCCACCCCGTCTTTAGACATCAGCCAAACGGGAACCGCCCCCTGTCGGCACGCTGAGAATCGCTCCGAAAACGCGCATGGGGCCGATTCGGTAGGTACACTGGCGCGCCTATGATGGCCCCCACACGTCAGACCGGTATCGGCTTCCCCGGCGGGGCGGAGCACCGCCCATTGGCACCTCACTGATGACCAACAACAAGAGCAACTGGGTCACCGCGCGCAACGTGGTCTCCAACTGGGGAGGCTATGTCGCCAACATCCTGGTCGCCTTCTTTCTGTCCCCATACGTAGTGCACACCCTCGGGGATGTCTGGTACGGCGTCTGGACCCTGTTGCTGTCCATAACCGGCTACATGGGTCTGTTGGAAATGGGCGTGGTCGTCACCACCGGACGCATGGTCTATTTCCACCATGGCCGCAAGGAACACGACAAGGTATCCGCCATATCGACCTTGTCGCTGCTGTTCTTCCTGGGCGTCGGGCTCGTGTTGTTTACCGGGTCCTGGATATTCCGCGACGAACTCGCGCAACTCATTCCGGACATCCCGGATGACGAGCGAGCCCTGGTGGGCTACGCCTTCGCCATACTCTCGGCAAACGTGGCCCTGGGACTGATCAACGCCCTGTTCTCCGTCCTTCTCCAGGCCGAGGACCGTTTCGACCTGAAGAACGGCACCGATGTCAGCGTGCTGCTGATCCGCAGTATCGGCACTATCGCGGTCCTCG
>JBMYTY010000404.1:0-2295 GCA_049604855.1 Gammaproteobacteria bacterium
CATGATCCCCGAGGCGCCCTTGGCGCAGATCACGCCCTTGTTCAGGGGGTGGTCCGGGTTGCCCTCGATATAGCGCACCTCGCCGTCGCGCAGGGTCACCTTGATGCCACAGCGACAGGCGCACATGTAGCAGGTGGTCTTCTTGACGTCGATGCGGCCGTTGTCGCGGTCGGAACGGCTGGCTGGGTCTTGCATGGGGTGTCCGCGCCGGAGAATTAAAAGCCCGCCGGACACCGAAGGGTGCAGGGGCGGGCTGGATAGTATTCAGTTAATTAGTAAATTCTAATTAATTGTAGGGGCGGGATGAAATCGAACGCACTTATCGTGGCATTGAACCGGGCGGGGGCGCGCTCCCGGGCCGAGAAGAGGGTGCCGATGCGCGCTATCCTTAGGGGCGGATTGTTTCAAGGTCACAGCGTTCGCGAGTCCCGCCATGCGCAAGGTGTTACGGTCCGGTCAAGAACAGATAAGACACGTGAGTGCGTGGCGGACTCGCGCCAGCGGAAGTACCAGCGGAAGCAGAGGGGGCAGCCGATGAAAGGCATCGTTTTTTCCGAATTCGTCGAAATGGTCGAGGAGGTCTTCTCCCCGGAAATAGCGGACGAGGTGATTGAAGAATCCGACCTCCCCTCCGGCGGGAGCTATACGGCGGTTGGAACCTATGACCACGCCGAGATCCTCGCCCTGGTCACCAAGCTGAGTGAGAAAACAGGCACGCCGGTGCCCGACCTGGTCGCGGCCTTCGGTACCTATCTGTTCAGCCGCTTCAGCGTCCTGTATCCCGCCTTTTTCTCGGGCGTGGATACCAGTTTCGATTTTCTCTCCCGCATCGAAGAGCACGTGCACGTGGAGGTGCGAAAGCTCTATCCGGACGCTGATCTGCCCCGATTCGAAACCTCCCGTCCGGACGACCGCACCCTGGTGATGGTCTACAGCTCCACGCGCCCGTTCGCGGATCTGGCCCATGGGCTGATGCTCGGCTGTGTTCAGTACTATCAGGAATCGATCCGTATTGAGCGCCGCGACGAGTCCGACGCGGAAATGAATCGGGTGCGCTTCACCCTGACCCGCCAGGGTTGATGAAGTACCCGTGGTGCGGTCGGGATCTCCGCGCGTAAACACCGATGAGCGAAGACCTGGAAAAGCAGCTGGCCGTCATGCAGCGCCGCTTCAACCGCGAGCGTGGGGCGCGCAAGCAGGCCGAATCCCTGTTGGAGGGAAAGAGTCGCGAGTTGTTCGAGGCCAACGAATCCCTGCGCAAACTGGCTGAGGGGCTGGAGCGGGAGATCGAGGAGCGCACCCAGGAGCTGCGCGATACCCGCGATGCGGCCCTGGCGGCCAGTCGGGCGAAAAGCGCGTTTCTGGCCAACATGAGCCACGAGATTCGCACGCCCATGAATGGCATCATCGGCATGACGGAGTTGCTGCTCGAGACCACCCTGGAACCGGAACAGGAGCACCATGCCGGCGTGATCCTGGAATCAGCGCGTGCTCTGCTGGCGGTGATCAATGACATTCTCGACATCTCCAAACTGGAGGCGGGGCGCTTCGAGCTGGAGCGGGACCCCTTCGATCTGGGGCTGGTGCTCGATGGTGTGCTCGACACCCTTGCCGTTCCGGCGTCGGCGAAAGGCCTGGCCCTGCGTTTCCTGCCTGGAATGGATCTACCCCGAAGCCTGGTGGGTGATGCGGTTCGCCTGCGCCAGGTGCTGATCAATCTGGCGGGCAACGCGGTCAAATTCACGGATCACGGCTCCGTCTCACTTTCCGTTGAGGTTGGAGATCGAATAGGGGACAGGGTCTGTCTGCGTTTCGAGGTGCGCGACACCGGTCCGGGGATCGACAGTGCGGACCAGTCGATTCTGTTCGAAAAGTTTTCCCAGCTCAGTCATCCCACCACCGGCAAGCACCAGGGTACGGGCTTGGGGCTGGCAATCAGCAAGACGCTGGTCACGATGATGGGTGGGCGGATCGGGGTGGACAGCGGGCCGGGCGAGGGCGCGGCGTTCTGGTTCACGGCCTGGTTAGCGGTGGGTGCGCCGGGGCCGGTGGCGCAAGATGATTCCCGCGTTGTGCATGCGCTGCCGCGCGATCCCGCGACGCTCCTGCGCCGCGTCTTCCTGGACCTGACGGGGCTCGCTCCGACGGTGGAGGAGCTCTCCGCCTTCCTCGACGACCCTGCGCCCGACGCCTACGAGCGCGTCGTCGATCGGCTCTTCACGGAAGAGCCCTACCGCTCGCGGCTCGCCGAACGGCTGGCGACGCCGTGGATGGACGCCGCGCGCTTCGGCGACA
>JBMYTY010000405.1:0-2295 GCA_049604855.1 Gammaproteobacteria bacterium
AGTGCCTGAACGACTCCCAGCTCTTGGGGAGTGCGACCGAGGTACTGCCTTATCACATGGAGGCGAGGGGTTTGGGCATCATCGATATCCGCCTCCTGTTCGGCGTTGCTGCCGTGCGGCCACGCAAGCGCATCAGCCTTGCCATTACCCTGATGGATTGGGAGCAGGTGACGGAGCTGGACCGTACCGGTCTGACCGAGACGACGATGGAGATCCTCGGCGTCACGATACCGCACGTTACCATCCCGGTGCGACCGGGGCGCAACGTCGGCACCCTGGTGGAGGTCGCCGCCCTGAACCAGAAGCTCAAGGGCCTCGGGATCAACAGCGCCCAGTTGATGCAGGGTCAGCTGCTCCAGAAGATGACGGAATCTGGATGATCGCCTCGCGGCATCACCGATCTCGGTAATCCAGGAGCTCCCATCGATGCAGGGGATCAGGGCAGGGAGGGTCCACCCCCGGCGGTGTTTCCACCAGGCCGCAATCCAGGCAGTGAAACAGGCTTTTGTGTGAGCTCACATGAAAGCCGGGGATTTGCGGCGGCTGCAACCAGCGGGTTACGAGCGTGAAGCCTCCCGCCTGTGCGATCTGTTCCGGGGTGATCGGGGCGGCAATCGTGCCTCGCAGGTATTCGGAAGGGCGGGAGATCCCGGGCCATTGGGTGATTCCCAGCGACGGTACATAGTGCCTCGTCATGGCCACGACCTGATAGCGATCGGCGAACAGGGGCCCCGGCAGATCGGCCAATCGCTGTGCCAGCTCCGGGTAGCCACGGGTCTCGCGCAGGATCCGATGACCGGCGGACTGTGGCAGGTCGCCCGTCGCTCCATGCACTACCAGCACGCTCGCCAAGAGGAGGTTGCCCGCGGCCGTCACGAGTACCCATAGTTGGGCCCTCCCGATGAGCGATGCAAAGAGCGGCACGGCCGTGAGCAGGTACATGGCAGGCCAATTCGGTTCGACCTCGCTGACGATCGCAACCAGCGCAAAGAAGGCAAGCGGGAACAGGGTGCCGACGACCAGCAGGGCCTTTGCGGCCGGATCCGGGATGATCGAGCTGCTCTCGGATCCCTTGTTGCCGGAGAGTTCGGCAAATCCTCTGATCGCCGCTACGACCAGGAGGGCGATCGCCGTCAGCCCCCAGAGCGCGATCTGGGTGCCCAGGAAGTCGAGGAGGTCGGTGAGTCCGGCAGCCAACAGTCCCATGGGCGAATTGCCTTCACCGACAGGTGGCGCAGACTCGGTTCGTGAGTCCTCGGTGATCGGGGCCGGCAATGGATCGGCAGTCGAGTACCCCGACTCACTCCCCGTTTCGCCCATTGCCGCACCAAGGGTTTCGATGGAAAAGCCGTGGCCGAATTGGAATCGAATCGTCAGCCAATCGTTGTGGGCGTTCCACACCAGATTCGGTGCGAAGAACAGGAGCGCCAGCAGGCCGCCCAGATAAGGCCATGGTGTGCGCAGGGCCTTGGGATCTGCCCACAGGATGGCCCACAGAAAGATCGGACCGATCAGCACCATGGTGTATTTGGAGAGCAGGCCGAGGCCGGTTGCGACCCCGGCACCCAACCAGCGTCTTCGCTCTTTGCGCAAGGCCGCCAAGCCCTCGTGCAGGGCGAGGGCCCAGGCGAGGGCGAGGGCCGTATCCGTGGTCGTGAGCACCCCGGAGGCGAGTCCCGGCAGGGTCGTTCCGGCAAGGACCACGGCAACCAGCAGCGCGCCTCGGCGCAGACCACATGATCGGTACAGGCGCAGCAGGACCAGCAGGGTGAGGGTGGCGGCCGCCAGCGTGCCCAAGCGCCCGGCCAACGCCGACCCGGGTGCGAGATTGGTACCTATCCCGAGCAATGCGACCGCCGGCGGGTGGTCGAAATAGCCCCAAGACAGGGTGCGCGCCCAATCCAGGTAATAGGCCTCATCCTGGGTGACCGGAAGCAACCAGGCCGCCCACAGGCGCCAGAGCGATAGCACAAGGACTGCCAATAGCGGGTATAGGAGAGGGTTGCGGCTGGTTGGCATCGGCATTTCCCGCAAGTAACGAATCAGCAATGGGTTTGTCAATGTATACAAGGTATATGATCGTCGTTGTCGTAATCGAAGACACGATGCAATCGTGACATGAGCAACTCGCTATGAAGATTCGTTTGCATGGATCGTCTTGCGATTCGAGAGTCACACTCATCATCGGTCTGCTCTTGTGGCTCGTCGTCGTCGTGGGCTTGCCCTTGGCGGTGGGCGTCTGGCAGGCCAGGCTCACGCTCAGCGCGCCGGTCAGAATTAGCGAGAGACGTGTGA
>JBMYTY010000406.1:0-2287 GCA_049604855.1 Gammaproteobacteria bacterium
TCACCAGGGATCAACTCACCAAGGCTCAACTCAACAGGGATCAACTCAACAGGGGCGCGATCACCAGGGAGACGATCGCCATCACGTTGATGAGGATGTTCATGGACGGTCCGGAGGTGTCCTTGAAGGGGTCGCCCACGGTGTCGCCCACCACGGCCGCCTTGTGTACCTCCGAACCCTTGCCGCCGAAGTTGCCCTTCTCGACATGCTTCTTGGCGTTGTCCCAGGCACCACCCGCATTGGCCATGGTGAGCGCCAGCAACACGCAGGCCAGCAGGGCGCCGCCGAGCATGCCGCCCAGGGTGTGCGCCCCGAGCAACCAACCCACGAGGACCGGGGCCAGGATGGCGATGGCGCCGGGCAGGACCATCTTCTTGATGGCCGCGTCGGTGGCGATCTTCACGCAGCGCTCGGTATCGGGCTTGGCCGTACCCTCCAGCAAGCCGGGAATGGAACGGAACTGGCGGCGGATCTCCTTGATCATGGCGAAGGCGGCGTCGCCCACCGCCGTCATGGTGATGGAGGCGATCAGGAAGGGCAGCACGCCACCGATGAGCAGACCGATCAGCACGTCGGGGTTGCCCAGCTCCAGGGTGAAGCCCTCGATGTTCAGCTCCACCGTCTGCACGAAGGCGGTGATGATCGCCAGGGCGGCGAGCGCGGCGGCGGAAATGGCGAAGCCCTTGCCGATGGCGGCTGTGGTGTTGCCCACCTCGTCCAGGCCGTCGGTGATCTCGCGGGTCTCCGGACCCAGTTCTGCCATCTCGGCGATGCCACCGGCATTGTCGGCGACGGGACCATAGGCATCGATGGCCATGGTGATACCCACGGTGGCGAGCATGCCCACGGCGGCGATACCCACACCGTACAGGCCCACGTAGTAGTTGGCGGCGATGATGATGCCGCAGATGGTCAGCACCGGGATCACCACCGACTGCAGACCCACGGCCAGCCCGGAGATCATGACCGTAGCGGGGCCGGTCTCACCGGACTTGGCGATGCGGCGCACCGGGGCACCGCCCGTGTAGTACTCGGTGACCAGGCCCACGATGATGCCACCGATGGAGCCGAACAGAACCGCGCCCCAGACACCGTTGGGCGCATCCAGGTAGCGGATCAGCGCCGCGGACAGCACCACGAAGATCACGGCCGAGCCGATGGTGCCGATGCGCAGGGCCTTCTCCGGCGACCTGCCGGAGAACTGGCGCACGATGAGGATGCCCGCGATGGAGCACAGCAGGCCCAGGGAGGACAGTGCCAGGGGCAGGAACATGAGTGTGGACTGGTCCACATGCATGGCCGCCAGTTCGCCCACGGACAGGGTGGCGGCGATGGCGATGGAGGCGATCATGGCGCCGCAATAGGACTCGAAGATGTCCGAACCCATGCCGGCCACGTCACCCACGTTGTCACCCACGTTATCGGCGATCACACCGGGGTTGCGGGGGTCATCCTCGGGGATGCCGGCCTCGACCTTGCCCACGAGGTCCGCGCCCACATCAGCGGACTTGGTGTAGATACCGCCACCGACGCGGGAGAACAGGGCCACCGAGGAGGCCCCCATGCCGAAGCCATGGATGGCGTGGGCCGTCTCCGGATCGCCCCCGAAAATCAGGTACAGGGTGCCCAGACCCAACAGCCCCATGGAAGCCACCAGCAGGCCCATGATTGAGCCACCGAAGAAGGCCACTTCCAGGGCCTTGGCCGGACCGGAGCGGTTGGCGGCAATGGTGGTGCGCACATTGGCATGGGTGGCGGTATACATACCGAACCAACCGGCCAGGGCCGAGGTGATGGCGCCGGTGGCGAAGGCGAGGCCGGTCTTCCAACCCAGGAAGTAGAGCAAGAACAGCAGCACCAGGCCCGAGAACATGGCCAGCACCTTGTACTCGCTCTTCATGAACACCATGGCGCCCAGATGGATCTGGTCACCGATCTCCTTGACCCGGCCACTACCGCCGGGATTGGCCTTCACGACCTGGAATACGAACCACGCGGCAAACAGGCCGAACAGGCCCAACAGCGGTGGCAGATAAGTGGTGGAACTCATGGATCGATTACTCCCCTCTCAGCTTGTTATTTCCCGTATGCCTGCATCGGGCTCTTGAATCTTATCTTTTTGATTGCTGCATAAGCCGGGATTATTGCCATAGGTCAGTTCAAGCCTCAATGGATTCGGTCCGTCGATTCCGCCAAGTGGGATGAGAGCGAATATCGGGCTTCCACAAGCCGCTAAGGAAGCTCTGAACGAATCGTGCACGGCGCCTTGGCGCACGATATCGCCCAG
>JBMYTY010000407.1:0-2285 GCA_049604855.1 Gammaproteobacteria bacterium
ACCCGGCGGCTCAATCCAGGCTGTTCCAAGACCAGGGCGATCGCCTGCCTGACGGGGCTTCGAGAAGGATCGACGGAACCGCCCGAGCCCTGCACGGGACGAATCGGTTTCGGCGCGGGCGGCAGGCGCTGAGCGAGCCGTTTCGGGTCGAGCTCGACCCTCTTTGCCACCCGCTCATCCAACAGGTCGCGCAATACGCCGTCGCTGACCTTTTCCAACAAGGGCCGGACACGTTCTGTCAGGGCCGCCTTTCCCTCCACCGTCCCCAGGTCCAGCCCGTCCTCCAGCGTATCGAAGAGATACTCCAGCATCGGGCGCGCCTGATCGAGTCGCTCTAGAAACGCTTCATCTCCCTCTTCCCGCACCAGGCTGTCCGGGTCCTCACCCTCGGGGAGAAAGGCAAAGCGCGCCTCGTGACCGGGACCGAGCACCGGCAGGGCATTCTCCAGCGCGCGCCACGCGGCCTGCCGCCCGGCACGGTCACCGTCGAAACAGAACACCACCCGGGGCACGGTCTTGAACAGGCGGCGTACCTGCTGCGATGTGGCCGCCGTGCCCAGTGAGGCGACGGCGTTGTGGATACCGAACTGGGCCAGGGCCACCACATCCATATAGCCTTCCACCACGATCAGAAAATCCGGCCGGGCGCCGTCCTTCAGCGCTTCGTACAGGCCGTACAACTCGTTACCCTTGTGAAAGACCGGGGTCTCCGGGGAGTTCAGATATTTCGGCCCACCATCGGCCGCCATGACCCGGCCACCAAATCCCACCACGCGGCCACGCCGATCGCGAATAGGGAACATGACGCGATCACGGAACTTGTCGTATACGTGGCCGTTATCCTCCTTGCTGGAGACCAGGCCCGCGGCCAAAAGATCGGCCTCCGAGGCCTTGCCCCGGAAATGGCGCTTGAGATTGTCGAACCCGGCGGGGGCATAGCCCAGGGAGAAACGGGCGGCGATATCGCCGGACAAACCCCGTCCGCGCAGGTAGTCCACGGCGGCCTTGCCGCCCGGCCCACGCAACTGGGCGCGAAAAAAGGCTTCCGTGTCGGTGAGCAGTCGGTAGAGGTGGCTGAGGTCATCGCCCCGCTCGCCTTCCTCGCGGGGCACTTCGACACCGACGGCGCTCGCCAGCTCTTCCACCGCCTCGGGGAAGGACAGGCTCTCGTACTCCATCAGGAAACCGATGGCGGTGCCGTGCGCGCCACAACCGAAGCAGTGGTAGAACTGTTTCGCGGGGCTGACGGTGAAGGAAGGGGTCTTCTCACCGTGGAAGGGGCAGCAGGCCTTGTACTCGGTGCCCGCTTTCTTCAGGGGAACCCGGCGGTCAATGACGTCGACAATGTCGGCGCGAGCCAACAGGTCATCGATGAATCCATGGGGAATGCGCCCGGCCATGGGGCGATGATAACGGAGGGCGGGTCGCTGGGAGCCAGACCTTTTCGACCGGGCCCTATCGATCAGGCTCTATCGATCAGGCCTGGGATTGGATCAGGCGCGAATACAGGTCAGGCGCTCAGGCGTGCCTTGACGGTACCGCTGACCTTGCCCATGTCGGCCCGGCCCTGAACCTGGGGCTTTACCAAGCCCATGACCTTACCCATCTCCTTCATGCTCGCGGCACCGGACTCGGCGATGGCGGCATCGATAATGGCGGTCAGTTCCTCGTCGCTGAGGGGTTGGGGTAGGTAAGCCTCGAGCACGGTGATCTCGAAATCTTCCTGCGCCTTGAGGTCTTCGCGGCCCGCCTTGGCGTACTGCTCGGACGAATCGCGCCGCTGCTTGACCATCTTGTCGAGTACGGCGAGCACGTCGCTGTCGGAAAGATCCGTGCGCGTGTCCACCTCGACCTGCTTGATGGCGGCGAGGATAAGCCGGATGACGCCCAGACGCGGCTTGTCGCCCGCACGCATGGCGGCCTTCATGTCGTCGGTCAGGCCTTGTTTAAGAGGAGAGCTCACATTCCACACCCGGCAAACGGACAGCGGGGGGATGCTGCCCTGCCACATCCAGGGGCCGACGCGATGCCAGCCCATTCAAATTGAGATCGGCCGAATTCAGACCGGTCAAACACAGCCCTGATCAGCATGATCAGCAGGACCGGGGTCCATCAGACCAGGTCCCAAAGGATCGGGGGTCGATCAGTACAGACGGGTCTGGCGCGAGATGTCGCGTTCGCGCCGGCGTCTTAGTCGGGTCTCGGCCTGCTCGATGGTCCACTCTAGGAGCTTGTTGGCCTGCTGCGGCGAATTCACCAGCCAGTGGTCGAAGGCATCTCGGACC
>JBMYTY010000408.1:0-2278 GCA_049604855.1 Gammaproteobacteria bacterium
ACATGGGAGAAAAACCAGGGTCCTATTCGGGTAAACGGGCCGCACGCGAAAGGCGTCGAAAGGTAGCATACCGCCGCGGGAGCGCCCACATGGCCGCGCCGCGCCGTGAACCTGTTCGCTTCCCCTGCTTGCCGAATAGGGCTAGAGTAGCGGCCGTTTTTCGCCCTCTGCGGCGTCCCTCCCCACAGCACCCCGCCAGCACCTCTCGATGTTCAAAAAAGTCCGCGGTCTGTTCTCCACCGACCTGTC
This sequence comes from Gammaproteobacteria bacterium, assembly GCA_049604855.1. Taxonomy (GTDB): domain Bacteria; phylum Pseudomonadota; class Gammaproteobacteria; order JACKNK01; family JACKNK01; genus JBMYTL01. Next base: position 250 of record JBMYTY010000408.1, read on the forward strand.
CATCGACCTGGGCACCGCCAACACCCTTATATATGTGCGCGGCCAGGGCATCATTCTCAACGAGCCTTCCGTGGTCGCCATCCGCCAGGACGTGCGCAACCCCGGCTCGTCCAAGACCATTGCCGCCGTCGGTGAGGAAGCCAAACGCATGCTCGGCCGTACCCCGGGCAACATCCAGACCATCCGTCCGCTGAAAGACGGCGTGATCGCCGACTTCACGGTCACGGAGAAGATGCTCCAGCACTTCATCCGCAAGGTGCACGAGACCCGATTCCTGCGCCCCAGCCCGCGCGTGCTGGTGTGCGTGCCCTACGGTTCCACCCAGGTCGAGCGTCGCGCCATTCGCGAGTCCGCCGCCGGAGCCGGTGCCCGCGAGGTGTTCCTGATCGAAGAGCCCATGGCGGCCGCCATCGGTGCCGGACTGCCCGTGCACGAGGCACGCGGTTCCATGGTGCTGGACATCGGTGGTGGCACCTCCGAGGTGGGCGTGATCTCCCTGAACGGCATCGTCTACTCCGCCTCCGTGCGTATCGGCGGCGACCGCTTCGACGATTCCATCGTCAACTACATCCGCCGCAACTACGGCATCCTCATCGGCGACACCACGGCCGAGCGCATCAAGCAGCAGATCGGCTCCGCCTTCCCGGGCAACGAGGTGCTGGAGATCGAGGTCAAGGGCCGCAACCTGGCCGAGGGCGTACCGCGCAGCTTCACCGTGAACTCCAACGAGATCCTCGAGGCCCTGCAGGAGCCCCTGTCCGGCATCGTCGGCGCGGTCAAGACCGCCCTGGAACAGACCCCGCCGGAACTGGGCTCCGACGTGGCCGAGCGCGGCATCGTGCTCACCGGTGGTGGCGCCCTGCTGCGCGACCTGGACCGCTTGCTGATGGAAGAGACCGGACTGCCCGTCGTGGTGGCCGAGGACCCCCTGACCTGCGTGGCCCGAGGTGGTGGCCGCGCCCTTGAGCTGATGGATGAGCACGGCGGCGAAGTGTTTACCGCTGAATAATCTGAGGCGCACCTCAGAGGTGAACGGCGAGCGCAACCTCCACCCGGGGGCACGGTCGGCTTGAGCCTGCACTCCGACAGTCTGTTTCAGAGGGGCCCCTCACCCACGGTGCGGGTGATCACTCTTGCCGTGGTGTCCATGGTGCTCATGGTGCTGGATCACCGCATGCAGCACCTGGAGCACCTGCGCGCCACGCTGTCCGTGGTGGTCTATCCCATCCATTACCTGGCGGACCTGCCGGGAAGCGTGTCCGAGTGGAGCAAGCATGTGCTCTCCGAGCGAACCACCCTGGTGGAGGAAAACAGCCAGTTGCGCGAAAGCCAACTGCTGCTCAAGGGGCGCCTTCAGCGCATGCAGGCCCTGGAAGCCGAGAACGCACGCCTGCGGGAATTGCTGCGCTCCTCCTCCAAGGCTGGCGAGCGGGTGCTGATCGCCGAGTTGCTGTCCGTGGACCTGGACCCTTTCAAACAGCAGTTCACCGTCAACAAGGGAACCCGCGACGGAACCTACATGGGGCAGGCCCTGCTCGATGCCGAGGGCGTGATGGGCCAGCTCATCCATACCGGGCCTTTCAGTTCCACGGCCATGCTCATCTCCGACCCCAGTCATGCGATCCCCGTGCAGTTCAACCGCACCGGGGTGCGTACCATCGCCCTCGGCACCGGCACGCTGAACCAGTTGGAGCTGCCCCACCTGCCCAACAATGTGGATGTGCGCCCCGGCGACCTGCTGGTCAGCTCCGGCCTGGGCGGGCGCTTTCCACCCGGATACCCGGTGGCTGAGGTCGATGGCGTGGACACGGACCCGACCGGCTCGTTCGCGCGCATCACCGCGCGCCCCCTGGCCCGGCTCGACCGCGCCCGCGAGGTCCTGTTGGTATGGAACAAGTCGGCCACTGAAGAGGTCGAAGCGGCCGCGGATGGCCCATCCGACTCCAGCGCGCCGGATGTGTCCTCAGCGGATACAGCCGATTCAGCCAATCCCGACACTGAGAAGCCCAGCGATACGGCCCGTGAAACG
>JBMYTY010000409.1:0-2277 GCA_049604855.1 Gammaproteobacteria bacterium
GGTATTCCCCGGAATACATGAACTCTTTGGTGAGAACCTTAGAGATTTTCTTTCAAAGAGAGCAAGAAGAAGGTAATATTAGGGGGTCAACCCTTATATTGACGGCGGTGTCTACCGGCCAGGCCTGCATGGCATCCTCCGGATAGGGCTTGAGCAGTGTCTTGAGGTCATCGGCTCGGACATCCGGCGAAAGCCACAGGTCCCAGTCCGTCTCGTTGAGAATCACCGGCATGCGCGGGTGTATGTCCTCCATCAGTCCGTTCGCCCCGGTGGTCAACAAGGCGCAGGAACGCAAGCGTCCGCCCGCCACGTCCACCCAGGTCCCCCAAAGCGCCGCGATGGCGAAGGGTTCCCGGTCCTGCATGGCAATGCAGTAAGGCTGCTTCCCATCCGCCGCCTTTCTCCACTCGTAAAACGCGTCCGCCGCGATCAGACAACGACGTTTCTGGAATGCGCCACGAAAGGCCGGTTTCGATGCCACCGTCTCGGAGCGGGCGTTGATGAGTCGGGAGCCGGTTTCAGGGACACGGGCCCAAGGCGGGATCAAACCCCACGAGAACCGGTCGAGACGGCGCTCGCCGTCCAATTCCGAGCAGCCCCAGATATCCCGTCCCGGCGCGATGTTGTACGACGGGCTGTATCCGGAATCCGCATCGGCGGCGGGAGAGGCGAAGAACTCACCCAACCGGGACGCGGTGATACTCAATGCATAACGTCCGCACATGGACCGTACCGCTGACCTCGAATGGCTTGATCGGTTATAACGGTGGGCCGCGAACCCATGTGTCATGATGACGCACTGGCGAACCGCACAAACAAAGCGTACACGACATGGTGCAAAGCAAGATCAAACCCATCGAAAAGTTGGGTGACATCCTCGTCGAGGTGTTTCATCTGCTCTTTCTGTTCGTCATCGGTGCCGCGATCTGCTGGTCGGCGGCAGCCGAGCTGTTCATCCTCTGGACTCACCATCACCCCACCCTCAAGGACATCCTGCTCCTGTTCATCTACCTGGAGCTGGTGGCCATGGTCGGAATCTATTTCAAGACCCACAAACTTCCGGTCCGCTTCCTGATCTACATCGCGATCACCGCCGTCACTCGGTACCTGGTTGTAGAGATCAAGTCCATGGACTGGGATCTCGTGGTCGGCCTTTCAGTGGCCATCCTCATTCTTACAGGCGCCGTCTTCGTGCTCCGGTACAACTCCGAGCGGTTCAGCAGAGACCATCTCGGGGACTGAGCCCATGCCCGCCGTGGCGCCTGCATCGGTGTTCGTGGCCACCTCAGGACATGGCCTCGGTCACCTCAGCCAGGTCGCCCCTCTGATCAACGCCCTGCGTGCCAGACGATCAGACCTCAAGGTCATCGTTCAGAGTACGGTCGGTGAAGAGCAGATCCGCGAACGGATTCCCGGTTACCGGACGCGCGTACCCATTGCCCCTGATCTGGGCATCCTCATGAACGGCCCGATGACGGTACGTCATCGAGGAACCTTTCAAGCCTACGAGACCCTTCACAGCCATTGGGACGAGGCGCTTGAGTTCCAAAAGGACCTGCTTCGGGTTCACCACGCCTCGCTGGTGATTGGCGATGTACCCTATCTCCCGCTGGCCGCGGCCTCCGCCCTGGGAATCCCCGCTTTCGGTGTCTGCTCCCTGAACTGGGCCGACGTGTTCTCGCACTACTGCACCGACTTGGACCCCATGGGCGCCTCGGTTATCGACCGGCAAATCAGGGCGGCGTATGACCAGGCGAACGCCTTCTTTCGCTGCACTCCCGCCATGCCCATGGAACGATTGCGGAAGGTGCGGGAGATCGGCCCGCTGGTGAACGCCGCCAGACCCGCGCGCAAGGCCCTGAATGAGGCTATCGGAGCCGGGACGCATGACCGGATCGTGCTCATCAGTCCGGGCGGTATGAGCTGGCGAGAGCAGCCCGGAGGCTGGCCGGACCTGCCCGGCATTCATTGGTTGATCCCACAGGGTTGGCGAGATCTGGGACCGCGCTGCCACCGTACATCGGACCTCGATCTGGACTTTCAGACCGTGGTCGCCTCGGTGGATGCACTCATAACCAAGCCCGGATATGGCCTGTATACGGAAGCTGCCCAGGCCGGCACACCGACCATGACCCTGTTAAGAGGAGACTGGCCGGAGGAGGCTTTCCTGTTGCCCTGGCTGCGAAGATGGGTCCCCGTGGAGGTCATCGGGGCGGAACAACTGATGGCGGGAGACATCCGCGATGCCTTGCGCGCCCTTCTCAGTGCGGGCAGGGG
>JBMYTY010000410.1:0-2276 GCA_049604855.1 Gammaproteobacteria bacterium
CCAACGCCTTGCGGCTGATGCCCGTGCGGCGCGCGGCGAGGATGCGATTGAGTTCGATGATGCGGTCGAAGCGGTCCATGGGTGCTTACCCCGGTTTCGATCAATGTGGATTCAGGCCAGACATCCGTACGCCCGGACGCCCCCAGTCAGCCGTTATTCGCAGGCTTCCCAGGCACCGTGCATTGGATACGGGCTAAACTGATGTCCAGGACTTATTCCCGGCATTTCAAAGGATTGAAGAAACCATGTCTGAAATCTCCGTCATGAACGATCTCAGCCCCTCCGAATATCTCGAAGGCGAACTGCATTGCGATGTGCGTCACGAGTACATCGACGGACAGGTGTACGCCATGGCAGGCGCGGGTGAGCGGCATAACCGGATTGCCCTCAACGCGGCCTTCCACCTGCGCGGTGCCGCGCGCGGTGGGGCCTGCGGCGTCTTCATGAACGACATGAAGTTGCACATCCCCGAGAGCAATTGTTTCTACTACCCCGACGTCATGGTCACCTGTAACCCGGCCGATGCGGAGGAGTACTTCAAGCAATCCCCCTGCCTGCTCATAGAAGTCCTGTCGCCCTCCACCGCCACCCAGGACCGGCGCGAGAAACGCCTGCAATACCAGGGCATCGACAGCCTGCGCTACTACCTGATCATCTCCAGCGATGAACGGAGGGTGGAGGTTCATGAGCGGGGTGATGGCGGGGATTGGCGGGCCTGGGTTATGATGGAGGGTGAAACCTTGGATGTGCGTTGCGAGGGGTTTGAGGCGGAGTTGGGGTTGGATGGGGTTTATGAGGATGTGGGCTTAGTCTAAGCGGCTTGGTAGCAAACAAGCCGGTGCCGCCCCCGCACCATCCGTAAATGAATCTGAGACGTCCTCACTTCGTATTTGCCTGATGCGCTCAATGATCTCCCGCTTGCTCTGCCTGAGCAGCTGCTGTTCGTAGGGCGAGAGCATGCGGGGCTTGGGGTTCGGGCCCATGATGCGCATTAGCTTCTTGGTGGACGGAGTGAGGTCACGTTCCTCGATTTGCACGTCCGATTCGGCGACACCTGGGTCTTGGTCGTGTTGCCTTGCCACGTCTACTCCCCAGCGGGACGAAACATTCCAAGACCGAAGTGGGAGGCAAATCCCAACGCCAGAGGGCCCGACACCGGCTGTTCGAAGCTAAGGCGCCAGAAGCTCCCGTTTTTGTCCGGCTGTCTTCCACCACGCTTGGAACGAAAACGACGGAACTGCACGGCGCCGGCTTGGCGACCTTGCGCGACCGGAATCCGCTCCATGGGCTTCAAATCAGACGGGACGGGTAGACCTCGAAGTTCACACTCCCGGCGGATCTGGTCTTCAACGGTGAAGCGCTTCTTGCGATACCAGGGATGGAGATAAGGCGTGACCGATTCCCATACCCTCGCCGTTCGCGTCAGGGCCGGAGCGACATCGATGCCACCGACACCTTCAAGGATGAGGCGCCATTCGCCACCGTCGCGCTGCCAGATCCGATTCAGTTCCTCGACGGCTTGGCGAGCTTCACCATCGAATCCCACAGGTACGTGGAGCAACACCCGATCCAAACGACCATCGGCGTTGCTGTCGAATGGGAGAAAAAAGGCATGCTCGTGCCGATTGTCATCAGGCAGATCGTGACCGGAGAACACCGGTGGCACCTGCTCCTTGCCCATGCGTTTTCCCGCACGGCTGATCAGTGCCAAACGCACCAACTCCCCGATGCGAAGGCTGTCCTCCACGCGAGGCAACGGTTTGCCCGAGAGGAGGAAACAAACGGAGGTCGCGTGTGCCGCCGTCTCCCGGTGCCGCCTTCGTTGGGGACGGAGAGCGTCCACGGGACGCAGATACGAAACCTGGGCCGATGCGGGCGGCTGGCTCCAGCCCTGTTTCTGCAAGTCGGCGGTCTCGACACACAGGGCGTCGATCAGGTCTTTCGGTAAGGTCTTCGCCAGCTTCTTCGCCCGCTTTTTGTCTTCCATGAACGGCTGGCGAAGCGCCGCGTAGGCCGCTGGTGAAACGGCGCTGTTCAAGCGCACGGTTTCACCGATCAGTTCACCGGTAGCTCGGTTCACTGGGTCATCGCCGGGTTTGCAGTTGGTCACGACTACATCATTTACCCGACACGCCTCGACCCACGACTCCGCGCGGCCCAGGTAGCCCAGGTTCTCCAGTAGGTCGTCAAGCAAATCCGAGGCCTCCGTCGAAAGCTCCAGGCTGTTCCAGACCACATGCAGGGGCGCATCGCGATCCACGGCCGCGAATGCGTCG
>JBMYTY010000411.1:0-2269 GCA_049604855.1 Gammaproteobacteria bacterium
CCAATCCGGCGGGGGCTCCGAATCAGGTTCTGGGTGTGTTTGCCGCCGAGCTGACTGACGTGTTGGCCAATGTACTCAAGAAATTGGGCTCCGAGCATGTCCTGGTGGTGAATGCCGAGGATGGACTGGATGAAATCAGCATTGGCGCTCCAACCCGCGTGAGTGAGCTCAAGGATGGTTCCGTCAGCACCTACACCATCGAACCGGAACAGTTCGGCATGGAGCGACAGGAAATCTCCGCGCTGGCGGTTGATGACGCTGAGGCGAGCCTTGCCATGATCCGCTCCGCCCTGGGCAACGAAGGCGGGCCCGCGCGGGATATCGTGGCCCTCAATGCCGGAGCGGCGATCTACGCGGCTGGCCTGAGCGAGTCCCTCGGGGCCGGTGTGGAGAAGGCCGCCGCGGTGATTGCCTCCGGTGCGGCGCTGGAAAAACTGGATTCGCTCAAGTCATTCACGAACGCCTGAGCGGCCGGGGTCTTGAACACATGAAGGCGGCGAAGGCCGCGCGTCTGCTGGCCGAGGGGGTGGAACGACTCCAGGCAGGTCAACTTCCGGCAGCGGAGAAGCGCCTGCGGAGCGCCTTGAAGCTTGCTCCGGGGGACGCCGGGGTTCTGCACTACCTGGGCTTGGCCCAGTTCCAGCAGGGGCGGGCCAAGGAGGGGCTGCATCATCTGCGCCGATCCGTGGAGCGGGCTCCGGATAACAACGGATTTCTCATCAATCTTGGTGAAGCGCTCAGGCAATCGGGGGATCCAGGTGCTGGTGCGCGGTTTCTCGAGCAGGCGCTGGAAGCCACACCCGATGATGGCGCCGTGCTGGGAAACCTGGGCCTGTGTCTGATGGATCTGGGGCGACTGGACGATGCGTTGCCACTGCTGGATCGGGCGCTGGAGGCGGATCCTCGGAACCTGAACCACCGTCTGAACCGGGCTATCGCTCTGCGCAACGCACGTCGGCTTGATGAAGCCCTGGGTGCGTTCGAAGCACTCTGGGGTGAGCTAGGTGGAAATCCGGACCTCGCGCGCGAATACGGCCTGGCCATGCAGGCCATGGGCGATCCCGGGGCGGCCTGCGAAATCTACGAGGCAGGCCTCCGATCCGCCCCCGGCGATCCCGTTCTGCTCAACAATCTCGCCAATGCCTTGCGCGCGGTGGGTGATGTTTCGGGGGCCTGGGAACGTCTTCGCTTCGCGGTGGATGCCCCGGGAGCGGGGCCGGATATCTGGTTCAATGCCGCTGCCCTGCTGGAGGCCATGAACCGTACCGGGGAGGCGGCCGCACTGGTCCGTCGCGGTCTCAAACGTGCCTCTCACCATCCTCTGGGTCTGGCGGTACGCGGCGTGCTTGGACGCAGGAAGGGTGATCTCGAATCTGCCGTGACCGACCTGAAACGCGCATTGGATATCGGACTGCCTGGAACGTTCGCGCCCTGGGCCTGGCAGAACCTGGGCCGTGCATTGGAGCGCCTCGGGCGGTTCGATGAAAGTTTCGAAGCGTTTTCGACAATGAATGAGATCAACCGGCAGGCGGCCCGTGAAGGCGGGATAAGCACGGACGCGGTGGTGGCCGACATTGAGGTGTCTGAGCGCGTGATGGAGCGCTATCCGGCCCTTATTTCAGGGGCGGAGGGGCGCGATGGGGCTGAAATGGCGGCGCCGGTGTTCATGGTCGGTTTTCCGCGCTCCGGTACCACGCTGCTGGAGCAGATGCTGGGTTCACACCCGCGCGTGGAGGCGATCGAGGAGCAGGAGATGATCTCCGGGCTGGTGCATGAGCTGACTTCGGGGTGCGGCGGGGTTGACGAAGCAACGGATAGGATCGCGACCCTGGGGGCTGCCCGGCTTGCCGAACTCCGTGCGCGCTATAGGGATCTGGCGCAAGGACATTTGCCCGCTGGCGTGTGGCCCGAAGTGCTGGTGGATAAGAACCCGCTCAATCTGGTTCATGCGCCATTCATTGCCCGGCTTTTTCCCGATGCACGCTGGATTCTCTCGGTGCGTGACCCGCGCGATGCCTGTTTGAGCGCCTTCGTGCAGAACTTTGAGCTGAACGGTGGGATGGGCAATTTCTTCGACCTCGACAGTGCCGCCCGCTTCTACGCACGATTGATGAGTATGTGGGACAGCTTTGCGGCCGTTGCGCAGCCACGTGTTGAGGTGGTGCGCTACGAGGCGCTGGTGACCGATCCTCGAGCGGAGCTTGAGCGCCTCTGCGTTTTGCTGGGCATCGACTGGGACGAGTCGATGATGGATCATCGCGGCCGCGCG
>JBMYTY010000412.1:0-2264 GCA_049604855.1 Gammaproteobacteria bacterium
TTGCCAGAACCGGTGCTTCCGAGTACGGCGGCATGGCGTTGGAAGAAGCGGTCACCATGGGCAATGGCCACGGCCGTCTGGTCGGCGACGTAGTGGCCCAGGTGCATACGCTCTCCTTCGGCGACGTTCTCGGAGAGCAAGTTCATGAAGCTTTGCAGATTGGGGCCGGTGATCCAGAAACAGTCCCGGTCGACCTGAGGGAAACTGTCCGCGCCGCGCTTGAAGGTATTGGCATGGTCGCCATCGACCGCCCGATAGGTGCCTAGTAAGACAACTTTGAGATAGTCCTCCTGGGTTTCGCCCAGCGGGATGTCGCCGTTTTCGTCGATTGAGTCGGCGATAAGACCCTCGGTGACCGAGCGTGTCGCACGTTCGATCATGCCGACGAGGAACTCCGTGGCGGTCCGTCCGCGAATGGCGACCAGATTCCCTACGGCAACGCTGGCCATGTGTTGGTGTGCCTCAACGGTGATGAGCACCCGACTGGTATCGACGGCGGCCACCCGACCGAGGCGGTCATCCTTGGTGAACTTCATTACGGCATCAGTCATGGTTCCAAGACTCCCTTGATGAAATGTTCCAGGTCCCACCATTGCACCCCCGGCAAGTTTTCAGTTCCGTGCATGGTCATGACATCAGTACCCAAGGAGTCGGCGCTGTTAACGAGTGCCGTGGTCTGGGGAGAGGTGTTTAGCATGGCCTTTGCTCCGTCCGTGAGTCCGTAGGTCAGCAGCAATGTAGGGACGCCGCTGCGCAGGCGGGGTTCAAGATGGGTTTGTAGGTGATCGTCGTTGAAGCCATAGCCGAGGCAGAGGAAGGCGGCGGCCTTGTCGATGGCGGCGTTGGCCCCCTCGCGATGGGCATCGAATGGTGGCTTGTAGCCTTCAAAGTACTTGCCCACCCCTGGGGTGATGAGCAGGCGACGGGCGGAGAGGGTCAGGGTGGTGGAGATCGCGCCTTCCACACTGTCGTACCAATCGAGGCTGCCATGCGGCTTGTACAAACGTATTCGCGGCCGGTGGCGAACGCGGGTCGTTTTTCCTTGAGACGCTATGTCTTCAATGAATGACTTCGAACTCAGATGGGGATCATGGTGGCCCAGCCAACGGCCAACAAAACCGGTATCGATGCCCCAGCCTCCCGCTTCAGTTGCGTATTCGATCAGCCGGTCATAATTGGTCGTGACGACCTCGACGGGTTGGCTTGGAGAAAGGCTGAGGTGGGGGAGCAATCGCTCAAAACGCAGGTGGCGATCAGTGTTCAGGCAATCGGCCAAGACTTCGTTTTCGGATCGCTGAATAAACGCAGCGGTAACTTCGACGACGATGCGCTCAAGGTCGGAGGAGAGAGGGACATTGTGAAGCGCGGATTCCAGGGCAGTGCCTGACTCAAGACGACCGCACACGTCGTTCCACGTCGCCTGCTCGGCGTTTCCGTCAATCGAATCCCCGATGCGCCGGATGAGCTCCGCGCCAAGGTCGCCCATGCCGGGGAGCCCCTCGGCACAGGACAAACCAGAGCCGACGATGATGACCAAGCCATCCGTGAACAGTCCTTGCAGCCGTTGTTTCAGTTCGTGAGTAGTCATATCGATCCATGTGTGAGTTGTACGTATTGTTGCGCCCATGGTCGGTGCACGTCGCTCTTATTCAATCCCATATCGCCCGCCCTGATCCCGCACCGCCCAGCGGATGGTTTCGGCCACGGTATCGCCGATGCCGTCGATGGCCTTCAGCTTGTCGCCGTCGGCGGCGAGGACTTGTTCGACGCTGCCGAAATGGTTCAGCGGCCGCTTGGCGCGCTCGGGTCCCACCAACGGCAGTCCCTGAAGAATGCGTGATTGGATGGCGCGTTTGCCTTTGGTACGTCGCCCCCGGCGCGGCAGGACGCCTTGGGCGACCGCCCGTCCCTGGCGTGCGGCGTAGAGCAAAAGAGCGGCGCTTTCTTTGGCGTCGCGCGAACGCAGGATGGGGATGCCGAGGTATAGGGCGACGGTGATCAGGGCGCCCTGGATGGCCTCGCGCCGCATCTGGGTGTGTTCCAGGTCCCTGGCCGTCCCTTCCAGCAGCATGGCGGTGAGTAGTGGTGATTCGGCGAGTCGACAGGCCTGGGAAAACAGGCGACCGTCGGTAATGGACCTTACTAGGTCGGGCAGAGTTTTGCGTTCGATCAGGAGGCGGTTGTCGATGAGGTAGTCGCCCAGCGGCAGGCGTTCGATGCGGAGGGAGACCTCGGCGCGTTGGGCGAGGCTGGCCAGCAGGGCG
>JBMYTY010000413.1:0-2247 GCA_049604855.1 Gammaproteobacteria bacterium
TGCGGACATTGCGCCCCTCGGCGGCGCTGTTCCAGACCGCCCGGAAGATGTTCGGCCATGCATGGGAGCAGCGCAGCGCGCAGAAGAAGGCCATGCAGGCAAGTCTGCGCCGTCAGGCCCAGGTCAGCGCGCTGCGACCGGACCTGGAGATCCTCAGCCTGCGCGGCAACGTGAACACCCGTTTGGCGAAGCTCGACGCCGGAGAATACGACGCCATCATCCTGGCCTGCGCCGGGCTCAAACGGCTCGGGTTCAATGATCGCATCCGTTCGACGCTACCTTCGGAGCAGAGTCTGCCCGCCATCGGCCAGGGGGCGATCGGCATCGAGTGTCGCAGTGAAGACCCCGAGATCAATGCCTTGCTGGCGCCGCTGAACGATGCCGATACCTTTGACCGGGTCATGGCTGAGCGGTCCATGAACAACCGTCTTCAGGGCGGGTGCCAGGTGCCCATCGCGGGCTTCGCCGAATTGGAGGGGGACACACTGTCCATGCGCGGTCTGGTAGGTGAGCCCGATGGCTCGCGTCTGTTGCGCGCGTCGATCAGCGGTCCGCGAGCCGACGCCGAGGATCTGGGCAAGCGCCTGGCCGATGATCTTTTGGCGCAGGGTGCCGGGGATATCCTTAAGGCCTTGTCCCACTGAGCGGTCGACGAACGAGCGCGCCATGGGCAGCCTCGGTTCCTCAGCGCTGGCCGGACTCGGAGTCGTGGTGACCCGGCCCGAGGCCCAGGCCCTGGGTTTGTGTGAACGGATCGCGCAGGCGGGCGGGACGGCCATTCGCTTTCCCACGATCGAGATCGTCCCGAGTCATGACGAGGGGGCCGCCGACCTCCTGGGACGGGGAGACTTTGACCTGCTCATCTTCATCAGTGCGAACGCCGTGTCCCACGGGCTGCCACAACTGCGCCGGGGGCATGCGCCCGTGTTCGCGGTCGGGCGTGCCACGGAGGCGGCCCTGGCCGGGGCGGGGTTCGCCGTGGCGGCGCGCCCCGTCGCCCCCTTCAACAGCGAGGCCCTGTTGGCCCTGTCGGAGTTGAACGCGGTGCGGGGCAAGCGTGTGTTGATCGTGCGCGGTTCCGGTGGCCGCGAACTGCTGGCTGAAACCCTGCGTTCGCGCGGCGCCCGGGTGGACTATGCGGATGTCTACCGGCGTCGCCGACCGGATACCCCCGAATCCGTGCTCTTCGCGGGATGGGTCGCCGGGGACATTCACGCCATCACCGCCACCAGCGTTGAGACCCTGGACAACCTGCACGCGATGCTCGGGCCCGCGGCACGGGCGCTGTTGTTGAACACCCCATTGGTGGTTGCCAGTGAACGGGTCAGGGAGCGTGCACTGGGATTGGGGTTCCGCGCATCCGTGCTCGTTGCCCGGGATGCCGGAGATGCGGCGATGATGGAAGCGTTGGCCGAAATAGCGTCGGGTCACGCCGATACGATCCCGTCACCACGCGGTACACTAGAGCGATGAACGAAACGCCTCGCGAAGAGCAATCGCCCGCGCAGAACACACAGGCCGGCGCTGACGGAGATGTGGTCTACGTGGCCGCGGATATTCCGGATTCGAAACCCGAAGATGCGGTGGCGGGTGATCCGCCACCGCTCTCCGGAGAGTCCGATGATCACGGCCCGACCGGGCTGGGTACGGCGTCCGGAACGGAGCCGACTGTTTCTACGGGCGGCAAGGGCGGCCTTCTGGGGGCGATCCTGGGCGGATTGGCCCTGGTGTTGACCTTGCTCCTCGGGGGCGGGGCCTACTGGCTCATGGACCAGATTCACCTGTTGGAGTCCCGGGTCAATATGGATATTCAGGCCCAGGCCGAGGACATCGAACAGGTCGGTACCGATAGTCGCAGGGGCAAGGTCGCCGTGGACGAGCGGCTGGAATCCCTTGCCCGGGCGCAAAAGCGATTGGCCGAGGGACAGTCCGATCTGCAAACCGCCATGGGCAACGTGCGGCTGTTCGCGGCGAAGGGCCCGGAGGGTTGGGTGCTGGCGGAGGTGGAATACCTCATGCGCATCGCCAACCATCGCCTCATGCTGCAACGAGATCCGGTGACCGCGGAGGTGGCGATGCGCGCCGCCGACCAACGCCTGCGGTCTCTCAACGATCCCGTTCTGGTGCCGGTGCGCGAGAAACTGGCCGCGGAAATCAATGCCCTGGGCGCCCTGCCAAAGCCTGACCTGGAGGGCATGGGACTGTCGTTGGACGCCCTCGCGGAATCGGTGGCGGGGCTGCCCTTGC
>JBMYTY010000414.1:0-2232 GCA_049604855.1 Gammaproteobacteria bacterium
CTTCCGACCTGCATCTGAAAGGGGGCTGTCGACCCCGTTGGCGCTTGCAGGGCGAGTTGCGTCCACTGATCGATGCGCCGCGCTTCGGGCGCGACGAGGTGGAGGAACTGCTGGCGCCCGCCCTGGAGGAACGCCACCGGGAGGAATTCGCACGCCACCAGGACACCGATTTCGTCTACCCCAGTCCTAATGGCGACCGTTTCCGCATCAATCTGTACCGCGATCGGGGAGGGGCTGGCGCCGCCATACGCTTGTTGCCCTCGACCGTCCCGGGTATCGACTCCCTGGGACTGCCGGATGTGGTGAAAGAGTTCTGTGCCGCGCGCAAGGGTTTGGTCTTGGTCACGGGGCCGACCGGCAGCGGCAAGACCACCACGCTGGCCGCCATGCTCGATCACATCAACAACACCCGTGGCGTGCACGTGCTCACCCTGGAAGATCCGGTGGAGTACCTGCACCTCAATGACCAGGCCCTGATCACCCAGCGCGAGGTGGGCGGAGATACCTCCAGTTTCACCCGGGGGCTGCGCGCCGCACTGCGCGAGGATCCGGATGTCATGCTGGTGGGCGAGCTGCGCGAGACCGAGCAGGTCTCCCTGGCCCTGGATGCGGCCAATTCGGGGCACCTGGTGTTCGCGACCCTGCACACCAATACAGCCGCGAGTGCCATCGACCGATTGATCTCCATGTTCCCGGCCGAGCAGCAGCAACAGGTGCGCGAAGCCCTCTCCACGGTGGTCCTGGGGGTGGTTTCGCAAATGTTGGCCAAGTCGCCCAGCGGTGGGCGGGTCGGCGTCTACGAGATCATGGTGGCCGACCGCGCGGTGCAGAATCTCATCCGTGAGCACAAGACCTTCCAGCTCAACGATGCCATGGGTGCCAGCCAGGAAGGCACGGGGCATATGCCGCAACGCATGCACCTCGAGCAATTGGTGCGGCAGGGCAAGCTGGATATCGAAACCGCGCTCTCGGTGGCCCACGACCGGGCCACCCTGGCTCAGCGTCTCAAGGTCAATCCCCGCTCCTACGGTTACTGAGCCACCGATGACGGTAGCGACCGTTTACGGATCCTTGCCAGCGGTGGAGAACGAGATGTTAAGAACTTGGCAGAATGCGCACCCTCATACGAGTTCAATAGGCTGAATCGTCCGCGCGACCGTGCGCGCCTGATCGCATCCGAGCAGATTCTTGGCTGAACCCGACGTCAATCCCGCGACTGGAGCCGCAAGTGGCCCACCTGGTGTTCCAGGAGGATCGGCCGTGGGTGCTCGTGATATTCCACCCCCTCCCCAGGAGTTGACCGAACCGCTCCTGGGTTCATTGGCCCAGGGGGCCGGGCTGGCTGAGACGGTGGAGCAGCTTCAGGCCGTGGTCCGCCGTCATGTGCTCGATTCCGGTGGGGGGGCTGACGAGGCCGCGCGCGCGGCGCAGGCCTACACCGAGGCCCTGTTGGATTCGGTGTCCGGCGGTCGCGGTTTCAGTGACTCGCTGGATTCGGCGGTGGAGGCCTATTTCGACGCGCTCGGGCGTGTCGGTGTCTTCGAACCGACGGAAAGGTCCCCGGCCGAGCAGTTGGTGGCGACCCTTGCCGAGGGTGAGGGGGTGGGGGAGGCGGTTACCGATCTGATCGAGTCCATCCGGGACTCTCGAGACATACCCGAGGGCGAAGAGGGGCTGGAGTACGCCCAGGGCCTGTTCCTGGAAGAGTTCCAGGCGGCACTCAACGAGGGATTGGCGGCTGAGGCCGCCATGGAACGGGCGCTGAATGTCTTCGATGTGGTGCGCCAGAGTGCCGAGGCTCAGGCTGTGCCCCTGAGTCCGGCGGATGCCATCGTCGCCGCCTTGGCGGGCGGGGAGGCCGGTGCCGATGCCCTGGAGCGGATGGCGGCGGAGGCCGACTTCGATCCTGACCAGATGGACGAATTCGTCGATGGCGTCCAGGAGGTACTGGCCGGGGGCGGCGACATGGAAGCGGCCTTGCAGGCCGGGCGCGAGATCGTCGCGGCGCAACAGGATGCCGCCGAAGCGCAAAGCGTACCCCTGTCCGCCGCTGACCGGCTTGCGGCGGCCCTTGCCTCGGGCGGCGAGGGCGAGGGGCTGCCCGGCGGGGAGGCAAACGAGGCCTTTATCGCCGCCCTGGAGGAGGGCCTGGCCAACGGTGGTCTGCCCGGCGATGTCCTGGTGGAGGCCACGGCGGCTTCGGACGCGGCGGCCGAGCAGAATTCCGCCCAG
>JBMYTY010000415.1:0-2223 GCA_049604855.1 Gammaproteobacteria bacterium
TGCACAACGGCGTTTTCAGGGACTTGCGCACCGTGGTGCTGTTCTACAACAAATACAACAGCCGCTCCGCCAAGCGCCAGATCAACCCCGAGACCGCCGAGCGCTGGGCCCCTCCGGAGGTGGACGGCACGCTGTCATTGGAGGACCTGGAACACGGCCCCGCCCTGGACAACAAGCGCATCGACGCCCTGGTGGCCTTTCTGAAGACGCTCACCGACAAGCGCTATGAGCACCTGCTCAAGGATTGAGCCGCTGGAGGCTCGGGCTAACGCTGGGATGAAGCAGCCGCCAACGAAGGGGCGGTACCACACCCCGGGCCTTTCTCCTGGAATCGCTCCAAGACGACGGTTGGCTTGCCCCCTATGTGCTGGCGTTCGACGTCCCCATGCAGCCTCCGGGACGGGATGCACCGAGAGCGCCAGATGGCCGATATGACCGCGATCCCGTTATTGTTGAACATCGCTCCCCACTGACCGACCGCGCCGCGGTAAGACGAACGGTTTCCCGGGCGGAGGCACTCGCTTGATCGACCGTCGTAGCCACCGGTCTCATGTTTTCCCACTATCGGAATTGCTCGGGTTCTCCGTTTCGATCTCCCGGCAACGACACACGCGAAGCAAAAATCCGTAGCGCGTGACGAAATGCTGGTACATCAGCGCCGACCCAGCGAAAAGGGCCGCGACAAAGAGCAGGAAGTCCATCTTCCAGTCTTTCATCCAGTGCAGTAGCAAAGCGGTCAACGCCGCGGCGATGATTGCCGCGGACAAACTCAAACGTTGATAGGACAGGGTATCCGCCCGCGCGACGAAACGTTCGTACAGATACGAATGACGCCGCGCGCAGTCCATTTCAGCAGCAACATGAGCGTTGTGCTTATGCGGTGGTGGCGAACCGTTACCACGGCAGTCGTCGCATGGCTTCTCCAGTTCCTCCTCTAGCGTCTTGACGTTTCTCACATGGGGAAGACAGTCTAGGCACAACTTCCAGAGGAAACGAATTCCCAATCCGAAAACAAAGACAAGGTGGCCGATGAGATACAGAGATAAGGCGCCAAGCACGGCGACCAACGATGAGATCCAAAATCCCTCAAGCGAAGGGAGTATCTCGATGATGCGATCGTTCGGCGGCCACTCCGAATGAAACATTGCGGCAAGCGCCGCGCAGTACGCGAAACCCGAAACACCAAAATGGAAGAGATCGCGTCCGAACATCGAGCCCCGTTCGTAGGCCAACTCCAGTGCACTCATCGCGCGTCTCCTCTCGCACCCTTCAATATGGTCTCAAGGGCGCTCATTTCATTCTCGACCACCAACCAGATGAGTGGCAGATCCAAAGCCAGGTAATCGTGAACGAGGATATTTCGGAAGCCGGATAACGCCCGCCAATCGACCTCGCCGGATTCTGATTTGAAGGCCTCGGACAGGCGTTGTGACGATTCAGCGAGCACCTGCAGGTTCCTGACGACCGCGTCTTGGATCAGCAGCGACGCGAGGAAGGTCTGTGGGCCCTCGCGGGTGTAGTCCCTGATACGCGCTATGCATTCCAACATGTGCTCGACGTAGAGCCGGTCTCGATCGTTCACAGGGTTTTGGCTTCTCGCAGGATCCGCTCGCGGATCGCCGGGTGCAACGACGCCTCCGTCACCACATCGACCTTGCGGCCCAGAAGATCCTGCAAATCCATGAGCAATCCGCCAAGGGCCAGGGCTGAATGCCCCGGGACAAGGTCCACCAACACATCAACGTCACTATCCGGTGTCACCGCCCCGTGCAACATGGAGCCAAACAGCCGCACCCGACGCGCACCTCGCTGGCGCGCCAGTTCTTTGATGGATTCGCGGTGTTGCTCAATCAGACTGTGCATGGACCCGGTTCCGATTCGTCGAGCCCTCATATTAACGCGCCGATCGGGAAGCGCGATTACCCTTGCCTCGAGACCGAGGCCTACAGCGCGAAGCTGACCGGCTTCATGCCGAGGCACGCGCTGCGCGCGGTCAGATCGAGATCTGTACTCCAGGCACGTAACAGGGTCGGTGCCGGATTCCCGCTCCGGGCCTCGAACAAAGATCGGAGTGCGCATCTCGATGCGCCCGGCGCAGCCGGTTCCCAGGCCTTACCGACGCACGCCGCCTACACCCTCGTCCAGCTCGTTCCGCCCGTCCCATCCTGGATCTCGATCCCATTTTCCTTGAGCAGGTCACGTATGCGGTCGGCCTCGGCCCAG
>JBMYTY010000416.1:0-2217 GCA_049604855.1 Gammaproteobacteria bacterium
TGTGGACCCCAAGCCGCGTCGGATGCACGGCTTGGAGAGGAATCCACCCTGCCCCCGGGCTACCCTTGGCTGTGCCCGGGGGTGGGACTCGGGCATCACTCCTCGGGTGATGGATCGACCGAATAGTAGGCGGCCAGTTCCTTGATCTCCTCCTCGGTCAATTGCTGAGCAATGAAGCGCATCCGCCCGTAGTGGTCGTTTTCGCGATCACCCTCCCGAAACGCGTTCATGGTGTCGATGAAGTAGGTCGGTTTCTGTCCACGCAATACGGGCGACTCATAGCCGTATCCGGTTCCGCCCTCGCCGTGACAGACATCGCAGGACAGCAGTAGTCGGCTTTTGTCGCCCTCGGTCGCCAGCTTGGGGACTTCCGATCGTGTGGGCTGGGGCTCTGGCGCCTGGGCCTCGTAGAACGCGGCCAGATCCGCCATCTGCTCAGTGGTCAGCTTGCGTGCGCGTTTGTACATGGTGCGTTCGTCGCGCACCTTGGACTTGTAGTCCATGAGCTGCTTGAACTGGTAGGAACGCGATTGGCCCGCAATGCTGGGGGTCTCATCGTCCTCGGCGATACCCGTATCGCCATGGCATTTGGCGCAGCGGTGTTCCTCGGCCAGGGCCTTGCCCTTGGCCGGGTCCCCGGACTCGATGAGACGCAAGGCGTGATAGTTCCAGTAGAACTTGGGTGTATCGGCCCAGGCGGTACCGGCCATGAGCGCGAGGATCAGCCCCGTCGTGATATGTCGTTTCATTTCTCCGCCCCCTCAGTGCTTGCCGGCATCGGCGGTTTTCATGGAACCCACATCATGGGTTTCGCTGATCGTGACCATCTCGACCGCCGGTACCTTCACCGCATCCTTTCCAAGCAGAAGGTCCGCGAGGCCCTGGGAGAATGAACGATAGTGCAGCTTGGCGGTGACGGTGATCTGCTTCACGTCGTCGGTGACATTGAAGTAGTACTTACCGTATTTGTAGCCCTTGGGAGGAATGGTGTTGACGTCCACGAAGCGAACGATCTCCCAGGGCAACATGGTGTCCTGGCCGTCCTTGTCCACGGCGTGGGCATTGAAGATCACCGCTTCCTTGGGCACTTCGTTGGCCTGGGTGAGGGTACCGTTGCGCAGCAGCTCGTTGCCCTTGTCGTCGGTCACGATCACCTCCAACCAAACCTGGCGGACCTCGGTCAGACTGGTCGGCAGATGATGGCCAGCGCGTTCATTGGTGACCTTCACCTTCAGCTGATGCAGGTGGCCGGACTTCTGTTTCAGGTAAAGCTTGAGTGAAGCCGCGCCCTGAAGGCGGGCAATCGCCTCCTTCACATTGTTATCGCGGCCCAGATCATCCGGATTGTCCGTTTTGGCGTTGAGTGCGGCGGTCACCACGGCATTGCCGCCCACGAAGCCGTGCTTGTGGATCACCTTGCGCCATTTGCCTCCCAGTCCGGCGAACCCCTCCAGGGAGGGTTCGTTCAACTCGTGGGGACGTTTCAGGGTGTCCGCGACCTTCTCCGCGATAGCCACCGGGACCATATGGCAGTCCTGGCAGCGGATATCGTTCTGGGCGTAGATGGAGTATTTCCACTCATCGTAAGTACGTTCGATGGGGAAGTTGTTTCCCGGGTGGAAGATGTTGTGGCAGTTACCACAGAAATCCGAACTGTCGTGATGCTCGGAGTACTCGGTCTGGTGGTAGGGAGACTCCGCGTCCTTGAGCGTGGCGCGTTTCTTGTCACCGGGTGACAGAATGAACGACGCATTGCCATGTTCGAGCACCGCGGTCTTCTGCAGATTGGTTCCCGAGATGGTGTGACACACATCGCAGGAGACGCCTTTCTCGGCAATCTCCGGAGCCGTGAACTTGCCGTGCAAGCCCTCATCCGGGTGGAACTCAACGGTCTCGGTGGTGATGCCAATGGGCGTGTGGCAGGTGCCGCAGTGGTTACGCATGTTCGGGTCGGCTTTCTCAGCCAGGGCCCATAAGGCCTGGAACACCGGATCCTTGAACGAGTTGGAATGCATGGAACCATTCCAGCCCTCGTACTGTTGGGAATGGCACTGACCACAGATGCGCGGGTCGGTCCAATCCTCGGGCGAGACATCCTTGTGCCCCTCCACGGACACATAAGAGGGTGCGAACCGACGCTCGTCCTTGAGCGCGCTCTCCGCGCCCCCGCTATCGGCGTGGACGCCCCCCATCACGGTCACCAGACCGATCGATATC
>JBMYTY010000417.1:0-2204 GCA_049604855.1 Gammaproteobacteria bacterium
ACCCTTGTCGTCAGCAGCGGAGAAGCCCGGCAGGCCGGTGGACACACCGCACTGGACGAAGCCCTTTTTCTTGACGGCGTCCAGAGTGGCGCCGGCGTGGGCCGTGGAAGTGATCGCGGCGGCGGCAACGACGCCCGCGGCGATAGCGGAAATAGCTTTCATGGAATGTGTTCCCTCCATCTAAGAGAAACAACTTTGGTAAGTGAGGATCCTGGCCCCGGGCCGGGATTCGGGGTTCAGCAGGCTTCTATCACTGGCCTGCGTGAAGCGCTGAGAACACCCCTTCGAGCCCGGCTTGTCAAGGCGGAAAGCTTCGAGCAAGGGACGGGCCAATGTGCTGCACCCGCGAAAAATTTCTGCTGAACCGCTTAAATCACGGGCCAACGAGCGACGGGACGACCGGTCGTGGGACCGGGCACATGCACCAGGGCGGAGAACACCACGCCGACGATGCACCTCCGGCGGGCACCCGGCAAACGCCCGGGTCAAAGATCCTCGCTGGGCCAGTCGACCTCTTCCTCGGCCAGAAGCTCCGACTCCTCGCGGCCCGCTTCCCGCCACGCCCGCATGTGCGCTTGCGAGAGAAAATGGTTTATGTACCGCCGCGCCTCTTCGCCCACCGCGACACCGTATCCATCGAAGCGGAAGACCACCGGGGCGAACATGGCATCGGCGATGCTGAACTCGCCAAACAACCAGGGGCCCCCACTTCCGAATCGCTCCCGCGCGAATGTCCACAGGGCCTCCACGCGCGCGACGTCCGCCTTGACCTCGTCACTGAGTGGAAACCCCGGAAAGCGGCGTCTGCAGTTCATGTGCAGGGCCCCGCGCAAAGCGAAGAAGCTTGAGTGCATTTCCGCACTCAGTGCCCGCGCCATTGCCCGCGCCTCGGGGTCAGCAGGCCATCCCGGCGCTTCGGGATGGCGTTCCGCCAGGTATTCCAGGATCGCCAGGGTATCCCAGACCCGAAGGTCTCCATCCAGGAGCACGGGCACCTTGTAATTGGAGAAGTAAGGTTCAAGGGTGGCGTCAGTGTCCGGCGTGAACAAGGGCACCCGGACCTCGTGAAACGCGATACCGGCCATACGCATCCAGATCCACGGCCGCAGCGACCAGGAGGAATAATTCTTGTTCCCGATGACGAGAGTGAGATCAGTCATGTGACACCTGGGCCCCTGTAGAAGTGTGATCGCGAGCTTTTGAAGCCTGCACTATGAGACAGCAATGACGCTATCGCGCACGGCGCTGCATTCAGGACCATGCCCGATCAACCCGCGGTTACGACCTCCGCCGACTGCACCTGGCGGAACCCCCGCGGCAACAGGTTGCCCCGCTTGCCGCGAGCCGCGCTGAACGCCTCCAGGTCCGAGGCCTTGAAGTTGAGATGGCGTCGACCACTGTAGAGGTTCACCGACGCCCCCTCCGGCACGCAGGTCACCACGGCGACCTTCTCCTCACCGTCCTTCAGACGGGCGGCGGGTATGCCGATCATCTTGTTGCCCTTGCCCCGTGCCATCTGGGGCAGGTCCCGGGTGGGGAAGACCAGCATGTGACCGTCCGTGGTCACCACCAGCACGAGATCGGTCTCCGGGTCCGACACGGGAACGGGCTTGAGCACGGTCGCACCCGCCCCGACCGTGAGCAGGGTCTTGCCCGCCTTTTTGCCGCTTTGCATATCCGCCAGGCGGGTGACAAAACCGTAGCCGTGATCGGTGCCCACCAGGTAGTGGGTGGCTTCCCCCGCCAGAGCAATGAATAACGCCTTGTCCGGCGGGCTGAGTCGACCGGTGAGCGGTTCGCCCTGACCACGCGCGCTGGGCAGTTCATGCACGGGGATCGAGTACGTTCGCCCGGTGTTATCCATGACCACCGCCGCGCGGTTGCTGCGTGTCCTGCAGGCATCCAGGTATTCATCACCGGCCTTGTAGTTGAGGCCGGAGGCATCCACGTCGTGGCCCTTGGCGGCACGAATCCAGCCCATTTTCGACAACACCACGGTAACGGCCTCGGAGGGGATGAGGTCCTTCTCGTCCAGGGCCTGGGCGGCGCGCCGCTCCACCAGGGGCGAACGACGCTCATCGCCGTAGGTCTCGGCGTCGGCGATCAGTTCATCACGGATCAGGGCATTGAGTTTTTCGTGCGAGTTCAACAAGGCCTGCAGATGATCACGCTCTTCGGCGAGGTCCTTCTGCTCGGCGCGGATC
>JBMYTY010000418.1:0-2192 GCA_049604855.1 Gammaproteobacteria bacterium
CCGCTGTCGGGAAACTCATGCTCGGTGCCGCCGGTTACGATGCCTGCAAGGGCTATGCGCAACGGACCAACCTTCCCTCATATACCCGAAACACGATTACCGACCTCGGTCGCCTGATTGAAACCTGTGACGGCGCGGTCCGTGCCGGGTTCGCGTTGGACAATGAGGAGGCCGAACTCCATGTGGGCTGTATCGGCGTGCTGCTGTTCGATGGCACCGGCAACGTCGCGGCCGGGCTGTCGGTTTCATCGCCCATAGAACGACGCAGGCACGAGTGGATACCCGTGGTCCAGGACGCGGGCAAGCGGATTTCCAGCGCACTCGGCTTTCAGGCGGCCTGAGGCGATCAGTCCTTCGACAGGCTTGCCAAGGCCACATCCACCGACAGGTCCAGCTTGAGGTCGAGAAGCTCATCGGCCCGGGTGCGCCCGAGGTTCACCGCGGCGCTGGGAATGCCGTGCTCAGCCGCGAAGCGGCAATAGCGAAACCCCGAGTACACCATCAGCGACGATCCCAGAACCAACAGGGCGTCCGCTTCGCGCAGGGCCGCCAAGGCGCGATCCACGCGCTCACGAGGTACCGCCTCGCCGAAAAACACAACATCGGGTTTCAGCACGCCACCGCATGTGACACAGGCCGGGACCTTGAAGCCTGAGAAATCCACGTCCTCCAGGTAGGCGTCGCCGTCAGGCCCGATCTCCGCCACCCCCTTGGCAAAATCGGGATTCTCCGTCCGCAGCCGGTCTTGCAGGGGGGGCCCGGTCGGAGCGCCGTCCGCAATCGAGGCAGACAATGCGGTCCAGGCGGCCATGCAGGTCCATGACCCGCCTGGAACCGGCACGCTGGTGCAGCCGGTCGACGTTCTGGGTGACCAACTGGTGCACCGTCCCATCGCGCTCCAGAGCCGCCAGTTGATAATGGGCATTGTTCGGCAAGGCCCTCTCGAACCATGGCCAGCCCACCAGGCTCCGGGCCCAATATCGCCTGCGCGTGGCCTCCCGTTCGACAAAATCGCGGTACTGGACGGGAGCCGGGCGCTTCCACTCTCCCTGTTCGTCCCGATAGTCAGGAATTCCCGAGCCCGTGCTGACTCCGGCGCCGGTCAGGACGAACAAGCGCGGGTTCGCCCTCACGAAGCCACGCAGGGCACCCGGGTCATTCTTCGCGGAATCCGGATGCAGGCCCATGAGTGCTCAGGGACCGCCGCTCAGGCCGCCTCGCTATGCTCGGCCGCGGCGCGACGGAGATCGTCCTGGTGCCGTTCGACCTGCTCGGCGGTGAGGAGAAATACGCCATCGCCCCCATGCTCGAAATCGAGCCACAGGAAGGGCACTTCCGGCAGTAGATCCTGCAAGGCGTGCTGGGCGACCCCCACCTCGACCACGAGCAGGCCGTTGGGCTCAAGGTGATCAATGGCATCGCGCAACATGGGCAGCACCAGGCTCAATCCATCCTCCCCTGCTTCAAGGGCCAGCGGGGGTTCCGCACGATATTCCTCAGGCAGGTGGCGCATATCCCCGCGCGGAACATAGGGCGGGTTGCTCACGATCAGGTCGTAACGGCGCTGTCCCAGGGACTCGAACAGGTCCGAGTCCACCACTTCGACGCGCTCACCCAGATGGTGGCGCTCGACATTGCGCGCCGCCACCTCCAGGGGGCCGCGCTCCACATCACCCAGGTCCACCTGGGCCCCGGGGAAAGCCAACGCACAGGCAATCCCTATGCAGCCACTGCCGGTGCACAGATCAAGGATCGCACGCGGCTCGGTATCACCCAGCCAAGGCTGAAAGCCCGCGTGGATCAATTCGGCGATGGGCGACCGGGGCACCAACACGCGGTCATCCACATAGAAATCGAGACCGGCGAACCAGGCCACGCGGGTGAGATAGGGGGCGGGTTTGCGCTCGATGATGCGCCGTTCCATCAGGTTCAGTACTGTCCGACGCTCGGACGCCGTGACCCGGGCATCCAGGTAACTCTCAGGCAGGCTGTGATCCAGGTGCAGACCGTGCAGGGCCAGGGCCAGGGCCTCGTCCATGGCGTTGTCGGTGCCGTGACCGAAAAACAGGTTCGCTTCACGGAAGCGGCTGGTACCCCAGCGGACCAGGTCGCGGATGGTGACCAGTTGTTCCTGGGCTTCTTTAAGGACCATGGGCGGGCAATCGCTCGGATGGATTCAGGGGGCGCGGATC
>JBMYTY010000419.1:0-2189 GCA_049604855.1 Gammaproteobacteria bacterium
AGGTTCTGGCGGGGGACGCGCACGGTGCCTCCTGGGTGGATGTGGCGCTCCTGCGTGAACTGCACGCTCGCGCCTTGAACTGAACGATTATCCGAACCCATTCGCTCGCGCCAGATTCATTCAGAGTTTCCCCAGCCGTGATCGCGTCGCCCCACATCGCCAGCCGCATGGCCTCGGTGCAGCCTTTCCAGGTCATGGAACTGATGGGGCGTGCCCAGGCCCTGGAGGCGCAGGGGCGTGACATCGTGCACCTCGAGGTCGGCGAGCCCGATTTCGACAGTCCCCCCGGGGTCATCGCCGCCGGTATCGAGGCCCTGGAACGGGGCGACACCCACTACACCGTGGCGCGTGGTCTTCCGGAGCTGCGAGAATCCATTGCCGCTTGGTATGAGGGGCAGTTCGGGCTGAGCGTCGACCCCGCACGCATCATGGTTACCCCGGGGGCATCCGGTGCCCTCCACCTGGTGACCGGCGTCCTCACCGAGCCGGGGCACAATCTGCTGATGGCCGATCCCGGTTACCCCTGCAATCGCAACTTCGTGAGGCTGTTCGAAGGTGAGGCCCGGACCATCGCGGTCGGCCCCGAATCCGCCTACCAGCTTGATGCCGACAGGATTCGGGCCCATTGGGATGAGAAAACCTGCGGTGCGTTGATTTCCACCCCATCCAACCCCACGGGCACGCGGGTCAGTGCCCGTGCCCTGGGCGAGATCGACCAGCTGATCCAGGCGCGCGCTGGCTCCTTGATCGTGGACGAGATCTATCAACACCTGGTCTACGGAGCGAAACCGGAGACGGCCCTGGCCCTGGGCGAGCATGTCTTCGTGG
Organism: Gammaproteobacteria bacterium; assembly: GCA_049604855.1. Lineage (GTDB taxonomy): Bacteria > Pseudomonadota > Gammaproteobacteria > JACKNK01 > JACKNK01 > JBMYTL01. Next base: position 829 of record JBMYTY010000419.1, read on the forward strand.
TGAACAGCTTTTCCAAGTATTTCGGCATGACCGGTTGGCGTCTGGGATGGGTCGTGGCCCCGGAGATGGCCATCCGTGAAATGGAGAAGCTTGCCCAGAATATTTTCCTCGCCCCTTCGACTCTGGCCCAACGGGCTGCTCTTGCCTGCTTCGAGCCAGACACCCTGGATGTCTTGGAGCAGCGGCGTGAGGCCTTCCGGGAACGTAGGGACTTTCTCCTTCCCGCCCTGAAGGATTTGGGGTTTGGTGTGCCCGTGGAGCCGGAGGGGGCCTTCTACATCTACGCCGATTGTTCGCGCTTCGGGACCGATGCCTATTCCCTGTGTGGGCGATTGCTGGAAGAGGCGGGTGTGGCGTGTACGCCGGGTCTGGATTTCGGGACTCATCAGTCCGGGGGCCACATCCGGTTTGCTTACACCGTGGGCCTCGACCGTTTGGCTGAGGGGGTGGACCGCATGGCACGCTGGATACGCGCCGAAACGTGACCTGGCGATGCCACGGCAGTCGCTGGGTAGGCGCATAATGACGCCGCTATGAGTGAACTGAGCCAGGAATTCGAGCGTTCCCGCTATGTGCGCGTGCCCGCCATTCTCGACGCTCACCTGTGCGTGTTGGCCGAGCAATATGCCCTCATGCAGGAGCGCGGCCGTCCCAACCGGGGTGACGTGAACGGGCACGGCGCCAAGGCCCATCACCAGATGTATGGCGACACGCTCATGGACATGATCCTGTCCTACCTGCGTAAGCCCATGGAAAGGGCAACCGGCTTGGCGTTGGCTCCGACCTATTCCTATTTTCGCGTTTATCGGCCGGGCGCCGAATTGCTTGAACACACGGACCGGCCATCCTGCGAGATCAGCGTGTCCGTCACGCTCGGCGCGCGCGATATCGACCCCTGGCCCATCGCCATGTACGAGACGCTGCTGAGCCTTGATGCCGGCGATGGTGTGGCTTACCGCGGTATGGAGGTGCCTCACGCCCGGGGTGTGCTTACGGGGCGTCCCGGGGGTTACTGCGTGCAGGCCTTCTACCACTACATCGATCGTAACGGCCCATTTGCCGGAATTCTCGAGAATGACGCGCGGCCCGCCCTGGGGTTTCCCTCCGAAAGCCAGGACATGGAACGTCTGGGGCAGGCCGCGGCCAAGGCGGCGGAGTTGGGTTTTGAGGTCTGAACCCGGTACGTGAGCCCGGTGCGGGAGCAGGGTGCTGGGTTCTCGTCGGTCCGACCTGCGACTTGCTGGTCGAGGAGGAGGGCTTGGTCGGCGAGGCGCTCGAGGCGCAGGGCGGTGACGCGGGCGCCGGGGGGGAGGGGGCGGAGCTGGCGGTCCTGGTAGGCGAGGGGGTTGGCGGTGATTTGG
>JBMYTY010000420.1:0-2183 GCA_049604855.1 Gammaproteobacteria bacterium
CGAGGCCATGGGGCTGCCGGATCAGGGCGCGGTTACGCGACATTTCCTGCCGCCCGGACCCACATTGTCGTGGGTGTTTCGGCATCTCAAGCCCGGGGCCCGGACCTGTGGCAATCGGAGGCCACGCGACCGCATATCCCATAGCGTATATATATAAGGTGTATGAACGAATGGTTCGGGCTATCCCGAGCTGGGGAAGCGGGATGGTCGAACAATCCTCTGTGGCTCATTCCGCCGTCCCGCGCCACAGTGCTCGCTTCCCCCGATCCCGCGCATCCGCGGTACGCGCAGCGCGCCCACCGGTTTCCTCCCGTTCGGCGACCCCGCTCGCGGCGATGGAATTCCATGACAGCCTGCGCACCCATGACGAACTCCCAAAGCTCGGGACCACCCGTCCCATGGGAAGATGACAGTGATGAGTGATCCATTAAGCCATTACCACCGCGCCATGACCCAGGGCGCATGGTTTCGACGTTTCGCCTTCATCGCAGCCCTAAGCGCGCTGGTGGTAGGGCCCGGCGGCGGTTATTGGTGGACGGCCGCGGGCCTCGCCCTCGCGGTTCTGGCGTTGGTCAAGCTCAAGAGATGGTGCGACCGGCGCGCCATGGACCATATCCGGGACCACGCACGGGGAAAGTCGCCGCAAGAGTTTGTCGTGCACTACCAGAATCCCACGCCCCCCCAGGACCCGGGCTCAGAGGGCCCCCAAACCCGGCAGGGTGTGATCTGTGAAGTCCATCCGGTGGCCCCCATGGGCGGCCAGGGCTCATTCAAGCTCGTGACCTCGGATGGGATCACCGAAGACTGGCTGATTGAAGGTGAAATTGACGGCTACGCGGCCGGGCGTTTCGTCGAGATCGACTACGTGGAAACACAACTCGATCCGCGCAAGGTGCGGCGCTTCAACAAGAAAACGGGAGAGGAGACCCCAGCCCTGGCCAGTGACCTGGTCATGCAGGTCCCGCTGGAGATCCGGCTTTCCGCCGACACGGATCAGCTCCAGGGCTGGTCGCCACCCAATCGTTCCGCGAGCCAATCGGCGAGCAGGCGCACACGTCGCGACTGATATCGGCCCGGTGGATAGACCAGGTACAGGCCGACCTCCTCCAGGGCAAAATCCTCAAGAATGGGAACCAGGATTCCCTGCTCCAGATGTCGGTGGACAATGAAACGGGGGGCCACGGAAATTCCCAGGCCATCCACGGTCGCCTGGGTCAGTACATCTCCATTGCTGGCCGTCAGCCGATCCGGGGCATCGGCCTGCACCGTCGTCCCATCGGTCCCGGTGAAGCGCCAGCCATAACCGCGCGGCAGGTTGGTATAGCGCAACCCCCAATGGGCACTGAGTTCGCTGGGATGAGTCGGGTGTCCGTGCGCGTCCAGGTAAGCCGGGCTTGCCACACAGACCATACGAATGGTGTTGATCCGCCTGGCCACCAGACTGGAGTCCTCCAATCGACCGATGCGCACGGCCATATCGAAACCATCGTTCACCAGGTCCACCTTCCGGTCATTCAGATCCAGATCAAGGACCAGCCCCTGGTGCTGAACAATGAAGGCGTTGATCACCGGGGATAGATGATGGAGGCCGAATGTCAGCGGCGCGGCGACCCGTACACGCCCCTGAAGCGCCGCTGCCGGTGATGACACCGCCTGTTCCGCTTCGCCCAGGTCTTCGAGTAATCGTGTTGCACGCTCGTAGAGTGCCCTTCCCTCGCCGGAAAGGTTGATCCGCCGCGTCGTACGGTGGATCAGTCGCACCCCGAGACGTCCCTCAAGGTCGGCGATCCGGCGACTGATGGCGGACTTCGCGACCTGCAAGCGTTCAGCCGCGGCGCTGAACCCACCCGCATCCACCACGGCCACAAGAGCCCGGAGTTCTTCAAAGCGATCCACGTCATTTGTTCCGTTTTTGAGAACAGTTATTTCCGAATATCGGTGTTTATCCCGTCAATGGCAATGACGAAACTACACACATCCCATCAACACGAGATTCGGTACACCCCCATGCACATCAACAACAGCAACCCGGCCTCCATGGCCGCCAACTTCGTCGGCCGCCTGCTCATCGGTGGTCTTTTCATCATGGCCGGTTGGTCGAAGATCGGCGGCTACGAGGGCACCCAGGGTTTCATGGAAGCCGCGGGCGTACCCGGCGGCTTACTTCCCCTGGTGATCCTCCT
>JBMYTY010000421.1:0-2176 GCA_049604855.1 Gammaproteobacteria bacterium
TTCGCGCTGGCCAGCGTGTGCTCGATGGCGCGCGGGATGTCGAGGAACCCCACGCGGCCGTCGAGAAAGGCCTCGACCGCGATTTCGTTCGCCGCGTTCAGGACCGCCGTGGCCGTACCACCACGCTCCATGGCCTGTCGCGCCAGATCGAGACAGGGGAAACGACTCGGATCGGGCTTTTCAAAATCGAGTCGGGCCACGGAAAACAGATCCAGCGGCTCGACCCCTGAATCGTGGCGCTCGGGCCAGGCCATGGCATGAGCGATGGGAGTGCGCATGTCCGGGTTACCCAACTGGGCGAGTACCGAACCGTCGCTGTAGGCGACCATGGAGTGGATCACGCTCTGCGGGTGGATCACCACCTCGATCTGATCCGAACGGGCATCAAAAAGCCAACGGGCCTCGATGACCTCCAGCCCCTTGTTCATCATGGTCGCCGAATCCACGGAAATCTTGCGTCCCATGTCCCAGTTGGGATGGGCAACCGCCTCGTCGGGCGTCACGGCGGCCAGGGTCTCGACAGCACGGGTCCGGAAGGGCCCCCCCGATGCCGTGAGCAGAATCCGCGTCACCCCTCTGCTCGCCAATCCGTCTTCAAAGTCTCTGGGCATGCACTGAAAAATGGCGTTGTGCTCACTGTCGATGGGCAGAAGAACGGCCCCGTGCTCGTGCACCTCGCGCATGAACAGATGGCCGGACATGACCAAGGCCTCCTTGTTCGCGAGCAGGACCCTCTTTCCCGCGCGTGCGGCGGCCAGGGTGGGCGGTAAGCCCGCGGCACCGACAATCGCCGCCATCACCATGTCCACGGTATCCAGGGCCGCGACCTGCTCAAGCCCTTCGACACCGGACAACACCTCGGTGTCCGGGCACAGGTCACGCAGACGGCTGGTGAGCGTCCGCGCCGCATCGGCGTCGGCCATGACCGCGTATTCGGGGTGGTGACGCTGGCAGAGTTCGACCATGCGCTCGACACCGGTATTGGCCGTCAAGGCCACGGCCCGATAGCGCGCCGGGTGGCGTGCGATCACGTCAAGCGTCGAGTCACCGATGGAGCCGGTGGCGCCCAGAACGCAAACCCCGGCGGGTTTGCCAGAGCTTGAGTCGGTATCCGGGATGTTCGCGGTCATTGCGTCATGCTCATATTCAGGACCGGGCACTCAATGCGGTATGAAGGTTTATCCGGGACAAACTTATGCACCCGCGACAAGCCAGAGCCCGGCGAGAAAAACCGGGAGGGCGGCAAGCAAGCTGTCAATACGATCCAGGACGCCCCCGTGCCCGGGCAGCAGCGCCCCACTGTCCTTGATGCCGACCTGGCGTTTCAAGAGGCTCTCGAACAGGTCACCGGCAATGGAAATGGCGGCGGTGAACACCGACAGGAGTACGAAGGGAAGCAGCCCCATGGGCAGTGAATCCATGAATTGCGCCAACACCAGGGCGTAGACCGCGACAGCCGCAAGACCGCCCAGGGCCCCCTCTCGGGTCTTGCCCGGCGAAATGGATGGGGCCAGCTTGTTCCTTCCGAAGCGCTTACCCGCGAAGTAGGCGCCCGAATCAGCGATCCATATCGAAACCACCAGGTAGAGCAGCAAGGCAGGCCCCGACTCTCCGGTCGCATGAAGCAAGACCAGAGAAGCCCAGGCCACGGGGAGGATCACCAGCCCCATCACCAACTTCGTAGCCACGTCGCAAAGTGTCGCGGCCTTCCCCCATCCGGGGCGAAACAACCACATGAGCGCGGCGGCCCAGACCACCACTCCCAAGCCCACAAGCACCCGGGGCAGGGATGCCACGGGAAGGACCAGATAGGTCCCGAGGAGTATCAGGGCGGTCAGCGCGACATAGGCGATGCGCATACCCCGCGCCTCCACACCCGCGAGGCGCGCCCACTCCCAGGCTCCGCCCAGGAGAATGGCCGCGAAGATAGCTCCGACGATGATGTGGGTGCCGTACAACACCCCAAACACCACGAGCGGGATCAGAACGGCGGCGGTAATGAGCCGCTGCTTAAGCACTTTCGACCTTTTCCACCTGATCACCGGTACGCCCGAATCGGCGTTGCCGGGTAGCGAATGACATCAGGGCTTCCACGTAGTGGGCGGCATCGAAATCCGGCCAAAGCACATCCGTGAAATACAGTTCGGTGTACGCCAGCTGCCAGAGCAGAAAATTA
>JBMYTY010000422.1:0-2173 GCA_049604855.1 Gammaproteobacteria bacterium
CACTATCGCGGTCCTCGAGGCAGGCATGGGCATCTGGGGACTGGTATGGGTAACCCTGGGGACCGCGCTTACGGGCGTCCTGGTCATGAGCCTGTTGGCCTGGCGCAAAGGGGTCTGGCCGCGCTGGAACCCGCGACTGATCTCGCGTGACACGCTTCGGGAGATCACGGGTTTCTCCGCCTGGGCCTTTCTGAACCAGGCCTCCATCCGCATCTTCCTGTACACGGACACCGTGATCATCGGCCTGATCAGCGGATCGCGCATGGTGACCTACTACACCATTGCCTTCATGCTCGTGGACTACGGATACACCCTGGCGGCCCAGGTCACCAATACCTTCATCCCCTCCCTGGGGCGCCTCGCGGGTGCCGGCGATCACGAGGCCTTGCGCGAGACCATGCTGCGCGGCATCCGTCTGGCCGCGCTACTCGGTATACCGATCACCTTCGGTATCTTCTTCTTCGCCCAGCCCTTCATCGGCCTGTGGATGGGTGAGGCCTATGCCTGGGCCGGCGCACTGACCGCCATCCTGATATCAGCCAAGGTCATGGGGATCATCAATGGCCCAATGGGAGCGGCCATCTGGTCCGTCGGCAACATCAAACCCCTCGCCATCGCCAACATCGTGGGCGCCCTTCTCAACGCTGTCGCCTCGGCCAGTGTTCTGCTCTACACCGACTATGGTGTTCACGGTGTCGCCGTGGTCTCCGCGATCACCATCTTCATTCTCAATATGGTGGTCGTTCCCCTGCACGGTGCCCGGCTGCTTGAATGGCCCTTGTGGGACTATCTCGCTGAAATCGCACGCCGCTGGATTCCGCCCAGCCTGCTGTTCGCCCTATGCGCGCTTGGCGCACGGGAACTGTTCGCGATCGACAACTGGTGGAGTTTCTTCGCGATCACACTGGGCATCACGGCCGCTTATGGGCTGATTGCCTATCCGCTCTTCCTCCGCCCCGCCTTGAAATCCGGCCGCTGGTAACCCCCATGAGCAAACCTCTTCGACTCCTCGTGGACGGTCGCGCCGTCAGTGGCCGACAAGGGGGCGTGGCGCGCGTGATCACGCGCATCGTCGCTGCCTTGGCCCCCTACGACGACATCCGCGTGCGCGTGCTCAACAACTTCCCGGAGGCCTGGACGGGCATGGACCATGTTGAGATTTCAAGTTTCAGCATGCCCTCGAACCCGGGTCTGGAAAACGAGTTCTTCTGGGAACAGACCACCATGCGCACCATCGTCAAGCGCCATAAGCCCGACGTGTTCTGGTCGCCCTGGAATATCGGCGTCCCCCTCGGATTGAACGTTCCACTGATCCTCACGGTGCACGACATCATTCCTCTGCGGCATCCCAATCCCCTGGGCAGTCGCTACCGCTCGGCCCTGTATCGGCTGAGCCTTCGCCAGTCGTTATACAGCGCCGATGCCATCCTCACGCCCAGCGAATTCACGCGTCAGGACCTGGCCGAGCGCTGCGGCGTATACGCGCACAGCATCGGGGTGATCCCCTGGGGGGTCGAAGAGCACTTCCACCCCTCGGAGCCGAAGGAACTGAAGCCCGATACCCAGCCCTACCGTCTACTCTACGTCGGCGGTCATGAGCGCCGGAAGAATGTCGCCACCCTGCTGGAAGCCCTCGCGCTACTCCAGCGGGAACACCCCTCCCTACCCGTAGAGCTTCATATGACGGGCACGAAGGATCACCTGCATGCGACTTCCGTGGAGGCCATGCGCCAACTGGAGGACGCGTCCGCCGTGCGGATGCTCGGTTATCTGGACGATCATCAGTTGCCGGATGTTTATCGGTCAGCGGACCTCTTCGTGTTCCCATCGGTGGAGGAAGGTTTCGGCTTTCCGCCACTCGAAGCCATGGCCAGCGGTGTCCCGGTCATCTGCGGTGCGTTCGATTCCATCCCTGAGGTGGTCGGGCCCGCGGCCCATATCACCGACGTGACGAATGCGCGAAACCTGGCGTCGTGCATGGCCGAACTGCTCGGCGACCGTGCGGAACGCGAGAAACTGCACAGGCTCGGACTGTCACGGGCCGGACGGTTCCGATGGCAACGCACGGCGGAACACTTCGCCGCGGTGGTTCGTTCAGTGTGAAGCCTCCCGCGCCCCCCGTTTCCCTCACCCGCATACGCACCAGGGGGGCACCGGAGAACAAAAAAACCCC
>JBMYTY010000423.1:0-242 GCA_049604855.1 Gammaproteobacteria bacterium
GCCGGTCGTTCCAGTCCCCGAGCTTGTCACGAAGCTGAATTATCCGCGCTCCCCCGGCAAGGGCCTGAGCGCAGCGCTCCACGACCACGTCGGGTGGGGTCAGTCCGGGGTCCGTGATGACGTAGAGGCCGCTAAGCGGCGTCGGATCATTCATCGTTGACCTCGGCCCAGAACATGCGGTTGGGGATGGCCTGGCCTCGACCTATGCGGTAGGAAGCTTTCAGAGATTCCCAGGTGTAGCG
>JBMYTY010000423.1:252-2171 GCA_049604855.1 Gammaproteobacteria bacterium
GAACACGGCATCTTCCAGGCTCTCGCCCTGGGCAAGAAGGCCGGTTGTCGCCGCTGCCAGGGTGCATCCGGTGCCATGAAAATGGCCGGGTAGCCTTTCCCAGCTGTATTCGTTGACCAGCCCATCAGCGGTGTAGAGGCGGTTGATCACCTGTTCGGTGGAGGCGTCACCCCCGGTAATCAACACGTGGTCACAGCCCCCGTCGCAGAGTGCTTTGGCTTGCTGATCCGGTTCGGCCAAGCCGGTAAGACGTTCGGCTTCAGCCTGATTCGGCGTGATCAATGAGAGCCGGGGCAGCAGGCTGTGAATCGCCTTGGAAAGGTCGGCGGCGCCCAGGGAAGTGCCCCCACCGGCAGCCAGAACCGGGTCGAGTACCACGGGCATGTGTGGGAGCTCCGCCAGGACATCGTTGACGAAGTGGGCGGATCTTGTGCCTGCGAGCATGCCGATCTTGACGGCATCGGGGGTGAAGTCCGCCAGCAAGGCATGGACCTGTTCGCGCAGAAGCTCCGGCTCGCAGGGTTCGAAGCGGCTGGCGTTGTGGGTGTCCTGTACCGTGTTCGCGGTCATCACCGGGCAGCTGTGACATCCCATGCTGGACAGGGCCTCGATATCCGCCTGCAGCCCCGCGCCACCGGTGGGGTCCAGGCCGGCGAACACCAGAATACGGGGCACGGTTTGCCGGGCATGGAGAATCATGGGTTCACCGGGCGCGGGGAGCCGAAATGCTGTGCGCTGCTCCCTGGGTGGAAGCAGCGGGGGTGGGTATAGTGACGGCCCTTTCCACCTTTTCGACCTGAGATGCAGTCGACCATGAAGCGGTATATGTGCGTGATTTGCGGTTGGATCTACGACGAGGCGCTGGGCTGCCCGGAGGACGGTATCGAGCCGGGTACCGTCTGGGATGACGTGCCCATCAACTGGGTATGCCCGGATTGTGGCGCCAGTAAGGAAGACTTTGAAATGGTGGAAGTCTGACCGGCGATCATCGGTTGATCAAAGGTCAATTGCGCGCGGCGCTGGTGTAGAGCGCCGAAATAGATGGAGCGAGAACGAGTTCCATTTTTCGTCAGGCAGGGCGCGAGGTGCGGTCATAGTGGGACTATGGCGACAAGGAGCAACGCAGCATGGCGGAAAATGGGGCCGTTATAGGTTCCAAATGGCTTGGCGCACAAACTAGAGGCCCAGACCATTCCAGATACGCATGGTCGGGCCGGTCTGGTTCATGGTGTAGAAGTGCAGGCCCGGCGCGCCCCCGGCCAGAAGCCTTTCACACAGCGCGGTGACCACCTCGGCACCGAAATCCCGGATGGACTCCCTATCGTCGCCGAAGCTTTTCAGCTTGAGGCGGATCCAGCGCGGTATCTCCGCACCGCATGCATCGGAGAAGCGCGCCAGCTGGGTGTAGTTGGTAATGGGCATGATGCCCGGGACGATGGGTAGGTCCAAGCCTCGCGCGCGCGCATCGTCCACAAAGCGGAAGTAACTGTCGGTGTTGTAGAAATACTGGGTCAGCGCGCTGTTGGCACCGGCCTCGACCTTGCGAACGAAGGCATCCATGTCCGCGCCGGGCGAGGTGGCCTGTGGGTGGTACTCGGGGTAGGCCGCCACTTCCAGGTGGAAATGCTCACCGGTTTCCTCGCGGATGAAGCTGACCAGTTCGTTGGCGTATCGGAAGTCGCCGCCCGTACCGCCCATGCCTGATGGCAGGTCGCCGCGCAGGGCGACGATGCGCTTGATGCCCGCGCTCTTGTACCGGTCGAGGATCCCGCGCAATTCGTCTTTGCTGGACCCAATGCACGATAGGTGTGGCGCCGCGTCGGAGCCCGAGTCGAGGATCTCGCGCACGGTGTCGAAGGTGCGCTCGCGGGTGGAGCCGCCCGCACCAAAGGTGACGGAGAAGAATTCGGGCTTCAGCT
>JBMYTY010000424.1:0-2171 GCA_049604855.1 Gammaproteobacteria bacterium
AGGCTTTGAACCACCGGATTGCCATCTCCTTGTTCCATGACCGTTTCCGTCGTTATTCCCGCTTTGAATGAAGCGGCGGCTTTACCGACGACGTTGGCCTCGCTGCGTCGCCTGCGTGTGGACATGGAATTGATCGTCGTGGACGGCGGAAGCGTGGATGGCACGCCCGGCCTGGCCCGGTCGGGTGGGGCACGTGTGCTGTCCGCCGGTCCCGGGCGGGCCATACAGTTGAATGCCGGGGCGGCGTCGGCGACCGGTGATGTGCTCTGGTTCCTGCATGCCGATACGGAGGTGCCCGCTGATGCCGTTGCGCCTGGTGGAGGCCTTAAGGCGGGCGCCCTGGGGACGATTCGAGGTGCGGCTGAACGGGCGGCATCCGCTGTTACGGGTGGTCGAGCGTCTGATGAACCTGCGCTCCTGTATCACGGCGGTGGCGACGGGTGATCAGGCCGTGTTCGTGCGTAGGGAACTGTTTGATCGGGTGGGGGGGTATCCGATCATTCCCCTCATGGAGGACATCGCCATCAGCAAGCGCCTGCGCCGCCATGCGGCGCCCGCCTGTGTTCGGAGCCGGGTTCTGACTTCGGCGCGTCGCTGGGAGCGTGGCGGGGTCATGCGCACCATCGTGCTGATGTGGTGGTTGCGCTTCGCCTACTGGGTCGGGGTCAGTCCGCGGCGCTTGGCGGGCTGGTATCGCTGATGGTCGGCATGCCGGGGTGGCGCGATTGACCACGACACCGTCCGGGGTGTCGGCGCGTGCTTCACGCGGGGCAGCGCCGCTCATCGTGGTCATGGCGCGAGCCCCGGTGCCAGGGCGTGTGAAAAGCCGTCTCGCGCAGTCAATCGGGGCGGAGCGGGCCTGCACGGTGTACGTGGCATTGCTTGAGCGGACCGTGGCGGTCGCCATGAGCGTGGGCGTTGAAGTGACGTTGGCGGTTACGCCGGATGCAAGCCATCCCGTCTTCCGTCGCCTGAGACGGCGATGGCCGACCCTGCGGTTTCATCGTCAGGGGCGGGGGGATCTGGGGCGGCGCATGTTGCGGGTGTTTCGTCGTGACAATGATCGGGCGGTGCTTCTGTTGGGCAGTGACTGTCCCATCTTCACCGTTCACGGCTTGCGTGCTGCGCTCGCCGCCATCGATACGGAACGCCTGGTGTTCATACCGGCCCGCGATGGGGGCTATGTCGGGCTAGGAGGCGTAAGGGTGCCCGGGAACGTTTTCCACGGCCCGCGCTGGGGCAGTGCACGCGTGCTCGCGCCGAGCCTCAGCCGGTTGGGGAGCGCGGGGAAGGCTTATCGCCTGATGCCGACGCTCTGGGATGTGGATGAGCGGGTGGACTGGCGGCGTTGGCGGCGCCTTCGGCGTGGGGCTTAGCGGTCGTCCTTGTCATCGTCTTCGGCCAGCATGCTGACAATGCTCGCCAGGTCGTTGCCCTCGTCGTTGCCATCCTCGCGGAACAGGCCGCCCACCAGGGTGGTTTCATCCTCGTTGCGCGTGTGGCGGATCTCCAGGCTGCCGGAGATCTGCTTGCCGTCGGGCAGATTGATGATCACGTCGTCCAGGTGATCGCCCGGTTTGAGCGTGCTATCTCCGTCCACGCTCAGGCCGATTCCGCCCATGGAGACATCGCGAACCCGGGCCTGCATGGTCTGGGTCTGGTTGTCCTCCGCCATCTGGTAGACGGCGAGACCGGCCGGGCTGTTGATGCTCGTGCGGTTCTGGCGGCGCAACTGCGCGAACTCCACGTCATCGGGCAGCGGGGCGAACAACTCATTGCCGCGCATGGATTGCGCCCGCGTCTCGAAATGAATGCTCATGCCACCCATGCGCGCATGGACCTGTATCGCCGTGCCGGGCAGGAGCGCGGCCTGGGCTGACGCGGAGTTCAGGCGCATATGCAGCCCTCCACCGTTGGCGGTCATGAGGGCGGTGGTGCCCGGGTCCAGCGCATCGCTGACCAGGTCGACACGGACCTCCTGCCCCGTGAGTTCATCCAACAGGCGATCCACGCTCTCGGGCGTGCCGGATTGGCTCTCGTCCGGGCTGCTGCCCAAATGGTCTTTGATCCAGTCAAACAAGCTCATGATCGGGTCTGAGATCTAGGTGTAAGGCCTTGATCCTAAGGCAGTTCAACCGTCCTTGCGCGTGGACGGATTATCTACGTCCCGG
>JBMYTY010000425.1:0-2166 GCA_049604855.1 Gammaproteobacteria bacterium
CCCCATGCTCTCGGCCTGCAAACTGCCGCAGGGCTGAAAGGACTGTTCCGACAGGGCCTGCTCGAGCTGATCGGCGCTGAGATCGAATCCGGATTTGAGATGAAAAAGCTGAAGATTGCGGAACCACATGGGGCTGTCGTTATCCCTGGCGTGTTGACGATGAGAAAAATGGGCGGCGATTATGCCAGCGTGAAGGCGCAAAGCGGCTGTTTACATCCCTTGCATTCCCGTCCCTCGCACTCTCGCAAGCCTGTAGACTGCGCCAACATGACGCCTTCAAGACCGCGCCCATGTACCGTCTCGCCGCACTGATCCTGGTGCTGTCAGCCACCCTGGTCGGTTGTGCCGGAACCGCGCCACCGCGCGACCTCAACAACGCGTGCAGCATCCTGCGCCACGACAGCGACTGGTACGAGGCCACCAAGCGCACGGAGGACCGCTGGGGCATCCCCATCCAGGTACAGCTGGCGATCATGCACCAGGAATCACGCTTCCGTTCCGATGCCCGGCCGGGCCGGGAAACCCTGCTCGGCGTGCCCCTCTGGCGTAAGTCCTCCGCCTACGGCTACGCCCAGGTCAAGGACGGGACATGGCAGTGGTACAAGGACAAGACCGGCCGAAGCTTCGCCAGCCGCACGGATTTCGCCGACGCGTCCGATTTCATCGGCTGGTACTCGGATGTGAGCCAACGAATGCTGAAGATTTCCAAGTGGGACGCCTACAACCAGTATCTCGCCTACCACGAAGGCCATACCGGCTGGAAACGCAAGTCCTACCTGAAGAAGGCGTGGCTTATCAAAGTGGCGCGCAAGGTGAAAGCGCGCGCGAGCACCTATGGTGAACAGCTGCGCCGCTGCCGATCCAGCCTTGCCAAGGGCGATAGCGGGATTCCGTTTTTCTGATCAGCGGCAGCGCGCGCTCATCATCCCCGCTATCAAGCCGCCAAGATCCAAGAGTTGCCCCGCCGTGTTCCGCTCCTCAGACTCCCGTCCTGGCGTCACCCCGGTCCCTCCGGATCGACCCCGGATTCAGACCACTGAGCTGATGGGGCGCCTGTGAGGAACCGCCTGCATCATTACCTGGAGCACGGTCGCATCCGGCTTTCCCGCGCCGACGCCCTGGGGCCGCTCGCGGTGATCGGCCTGCTCTCCGGCCTGCTCTCCGGCGTGGTCATCGTGGCCTTCCGGCTGATCGTCGAGGACAGCCAGCTCTGGATCACGTCGGGCGCCCATTCCGAACAGTTCGAGAATCTCGGCCCATGGGCGCGTTTCGCCCTGCCCATCGTCGGCGCGGTCGCGCTTGCGCTGCTATTCCGCTACCTGGGCCGGGGACAGACCACGCTGGGCGTCGCCAATGTCATGGAGCGCATGGCCTATCACCAGGGCCATTTGACCCTGCGGGGTTTCTTCCTCCAGTTCATCGGGGCCGCATCCGCCCTGGTCAGCGGCCACTCGGTGGGCCGGGAGGGCCCCCATGTCTACCTGGGGGCCGCGGCGGGCAGCCTGCTGGGACAACGGCTTGGCGTTCCCAACAACACCATCCGCGTGTTGGTCGGATGCGGGACCGCGGCCGGCATTGCCGCCTCGTTCAACACCCCGCTGGCCGGCGTGGTGTTCGCACTCGAGGTGGTCATGCTGGAGTACACCGTCTCAAGCTTCGTCCCCATCATGCTGGCCGCCGCCTCCGCAACCGTGGTTTCGAACGCGGTACTGGGCGCTTCCCCCGTGTTCACCGTCCCACCACTGTCGCTCGCATCATTGGATGAGATCCCGCTGGTCATCGCGCTCGGCCTGGTCGCCGGCGCAGTCTCCGCGCTGTTCATCGAGACCCTGCAACGTATTTCCCTCTGGGGTCGGAGCATCCGCATAGAGCGGCGCCTTCTGCTGGCGGGCCTGTGCATGGGCTTGGCGGCGGCGGCATTGCCCGAGGTCATGGGCACGGGCTACGACACCGTCAATGACGCCATCGCGGGCAAGCTGACCGTCAGCCTGCTTCTGGTACTGGTGGTGATGAAGGTGATGGCAACCTCGATCAGCGTCGGCCTCGGCGTCCCCGGCGGTCTCGGTCGTGCCGAACAGCGTCTCGAACAGGGTGAGGGGCACGACCTGGGGAGGACGCGGGCGCTCGGGACCGTCCCAGGAGATGGTGGTGAGGCGAGCGCACCCC
>JBMYTY010000426.1:0-2162 GCA_049604855.1 Gammaproteobacteria bacterium
AGCTGCTGGCCAAAGAAATCCAGGCGGCCTGGTTCGATGGCGGCGAGCCCCCGGCCTGCCTGCAGCCAGCCGGCCTGAAGGACGAGACGCCATCGCCCGCGGTGACGTCCATCGTGGAAACGGCAGGCGAGCGCGGATGGAAAGTCCCGAAAGTGCATGATCTGCGGAAAACCATGCGCAAGTTCGGCAACGAAGTCCGCCCCGCCACGGTGATCGAGCTCTGCCAACCCGGCCATGCCGCCCGCCTTTTGGCACATTCAGAAACCCGCCTGGTGACCTCATTCATGCCCTGCCGCGTCGCGATTTACGAACGTGACGGCGGAGAGGTCGTGGTCTCGCGTATGAACGCCGGGCTCATGAGCTACCTGTTCCCCGGTGAGATCGGTCATGTCATGGGCGAGGCGACCGCCGAGACCGAAGCAATCCTTTCCCGGGTGACCCTCTGATCGGACCCGGAACATGGAAAGTCACGGTGAGGCCGCGAAGCGACTTCGGTGCCTCACCGTTGGAAAACCCGCCAATCCCGCTCAAAATGCCCCTCGCCGCCGGGCACGGCTGGATGCCCGGCGTATGTGGCCGTTCACGACGGTCAAGGCCCACGTGTTTCGGACAGTCCTTCCGCGGTGAACCGCTCTTCCCACCCGGCCCCGGCCGCTTACATTCACGGATACTCCGAACCGGAGCAGGCGCGCCTGATCGAACAGGCCGCCATCCTGGCACCCGCGGTCTTCTCGGGACTGGACCTGTCCGCTGATCGTTACCTGTTGGAGATCGGCTGTGGTGTGGGGGCCGAAACCCGTCATCTGCTCGATCGCTGGCCCGGGCTGACCATCCACGGTATCGATATCAGCGAAGCACAGTTGTCGGCGGCGCGGGCTTACCTGGGCGGCGATGTGGCCGAGGGACGGGTGAGCCTGAGCCGGATGGATGCCCGATCCCTTGCCCTGCCCGATGACCGATTCGACCTGGCCATGACCATCTGGGTGCTCGAACACGTACCCGATCCCGAGGCGATTCTGCGCGAACTGCTGCGCGTGCTTCGCCCCGGAGGGCGCATCATCCTGAATGAGGTCAACAATAACAGCTTCCGGTTCGAGCCCCATAACCCGGTGGTTCAAGATTGGTGGGAGGCGTTCAATGCCTTTCAACGGGACATCGGAGCCGATCCCTTCATCGGCCAGCACCTGCCCGCGATCGCCCGGCGGGTGGGCTTCGGGGAAATCCACGCCGAAGTGGTTCCCGCCGTCTCCAGCCTGCGTGAGCCGGGGCGCCGCGCGGAGCTGCTGGACTACCTCGGAACCTTGCTGATGTCCGCGGCGGATGCCATGCGGCACTCGGGACGGGTCAGTGCCCGGCAGGAGGCCGCCATGCGCGAGGAACTGGAGCGGGCCGGGAGCGTGCCCGGATTGGAGTTCGAGTACCTCGCCGTACGGGTCACGGCTCGAAAACCCCTGTGATAAGAGGGTGTTTACATATTTCGGGTACGATCGGCACCTTGAATCGAATGACCGAAGAGAGAGTCGATGGCCAAGAAGCGAGGTGGACAACCAAAGATAACCGAGCAGGCCCGGCCGATCTTGGTCGAGATTGTGAAATCGGATCCGACCGCGACGCTCAAGGAGGTTCAACAGGAGCTTGCCCGCCGCACTGGAATCAGTGCGCATGAGCAGACGATACAGAAGGCATTGGTAGCAGCAGGCATAGAGAGGAAACCGGCGCGTGAGAGCGTCCAAGTTGAGGTGGCCAAGCCGACGGCACCACGTTATGGCTATACCGAGGCGCATCGTCGAGTAGAGCCGGAGCAAACTTATCCGAGTTGCCTGACCGATGCGGAGTGGGCATTGGTCGAAGACCTGTTTGATAACACGGGTCATCGAGGCATCCCCCCACGGTATGAGCGGCGCACGTTGGTGGATGCCTGCTGCTACGTGGTCCGCACAGGCTGCTCCTGGCGCATGTTGCCCGAAGGGTTTCCTGCTTGGCAGAACGTTTACCGAACGTTTCGCCGTTGGAGCGAACAAGGGAAGTTCGAGCAGATGCATGATCGGCTGGCCAGCGTCGCGGAGTCTTGGATTTGGCTCACGGAGGCGCGGGTACTGCTCCGGCGCTTGAGCGCACAGATTATGTAAACGCCCTCTAAGGAAGCTCTGAACGAATCGTGA
>JBMYTY010000427.1:0-2158 GCA_049604855.1 Gammaproteobacteria bacterium
GAGGGTCTCCGCCGCGCGATTGACCATGAGTATCGCGCCCTGCTCGTCGATGACGATCAGCCCATCATTGGCCACGTCCATGATGACCTGAAGCTGTGCGGTCGCTTCATCGCTGGCCAGGGTCATGCGTTCCGACTCGCTCAGCGCGCCATCGAGTCGCGCGGCGGTGCGCTCCCCTTCCTTCTTCGCCCGCTCCAGCTCATCGAAGGTCTCGAGAAGCAAGGGACGCAGGGTCTCCGAAGACAGGCTGTCCATCCGCCCCCGTTTCAGGGAAGCCAAGGGCAAAAACCCGCCCAGCACCGACGCCCCTTCCAAGCCCCCATAGACATCCCAGAGGGCGTCGAACTGCTGCTCGAACAGCCGCTGCGCCCCGAACTCACCCAGACGCCCCGCGAGCAGGGTCCTGACCCCCGCGCCCGCGGCACGTAAGGCGCCGGGGTCGTCGGGATTGGCCTCCGGCGCAATGGACAGGGCCGCGAGGGCCTCGGAATCGGGCCGTTGACGCTGCAACCATTGCAGCAGGGCCAGCAGCGGTCGCCGCTCCTCGCCGCGCATCAACTGGTGCGCCGACCGACAGACCCCGGCCAGCAGGCGGTGGGAAAGCCATAGACCCTGGCGTTCGTGCGCCTGGAAAATCACCGCGAAATCATCGGATTCCAGGAGGCTCGGGAAGTGCTCCTGAACCATCTTCCGAAGACCGACCACGTCCGAGGAGATTCCGATCTCGGAATCCGTCAGCAGTGCCTCCAGGGCCAGGTAGGTGGCGGGCAAGGCATCACGCTGCGCATCACCACGAAGGTTCTGAAAGCTATGCACATGAGGCATCACCCGGCTGGCCAGTTGACCGGTATGGGCTTGTCCCGCCAGGTGATTCACCAACTGGCCGCGCTGGCGTTCAGGGCTGCCCCCCACGGGCATCTTGGGCGGACTCCAACCCCTGTCTTTTTGAAAGAATCGCTTCATGAACGGCCGAGGATTCCTTATGGAAGCTCTGAACCCGATCTCATCGATGAAGCCCCGACCCGAACATTGAGGACCGGAACATTGAGCCACTGATGAGTACCTCGCGAATAACCCTCAGACCCTCTCCTCCACGGATTCGCGCCAGATTCCGAGTCTAGGGTCGTCCCCCGGGAAAAACAGACGGGTTTACTCGGAATCCCCTACGAACAGTGGGCGGACGTCCCGCGCTTACGCCTGCCCCGCGCCTACGGATACCCCGGCCCGGGACATCACGCAGGCCGGCATTGGCCGACGCGGGATAACGGAACCCCGGGCCCGGACCTGATTCAGGCGGGGCGACTTTCCCTCAATCCCACGGTCTGGTTGAACACCAGGCGCCCGCCGCCGGTGTCTGAATCGACGGCGAAATAGCCTTCGCGCTCGAACTGGAAGGCCTCGCCGGCGGCGCAATCGGCCAGGCCGGGCTCGACCACGGCTCGGACATTCACGCGCAGGGACTCAGGGTCCAGGTCCGCGAAAAAATCCCCGCTGTCCTTGCCGGGCAGGGCTTCTCTGAACAGCCGATCGTAGACGCGCACCTCCGCTCCCACCCCCCGGCTGGCCGACACCCAGTGGATCACGCCACGCACCTTCAGGCCCTCCGGGTTGGACTCCAGGGAATCAGGGAAATAACGCACGCGCAGTTCAACGGGCTCACCATCGTCCCCGTGCACGGTCTCCACGTGCTGGACCACATACCCGTTGCGCAGGCGCACCGCGCCGCCATCCACCAGGCGTTTGAACTTCTTGTTGGCCTCGGGTTTGTAGTCCGCCCGGTCGATGAACAGCTCGCGGGTCAGGGCCAGATCCCGGCTGCCCATGTCCGGGTTCTTGGGATGATTCGGCGCGCTGAGCGTTTCCTCCGCGCCCTCGGGGAAGTTCTCGATGGTCACCTTGATCGGGTCGAGCACGGCCATGCGACGTGGCGCGTGGGCGTCCAGTTCCTCGCGCACGCAGGCCTCGAGCAGGTTCATCTCGATGGTGTTCTCGTTCTTGGTGACGCCGATACGATCGCAGAACAGGCGCACCGCCGCTGGTGGGTAGCCGCGCCGCCGCATACCGGAAATGGTGGGCATACGCGGGTCATCCCACCCGGTCACGTGCCCCTCTTCCACCAATTGGGTGAGCTTGCGCTTGGAGGTGACCGTGTACTGCA
>JBMYTY010000428.1:0-2151 GCA_049604855.1 Gammaproteobacteria bacterium
GGCCAGACGTTTCCATGTCATCGAGACCCGATTCGAGCAGAAACGGTGACATCCAGGTCTGAAAGCCCCGCGGCAGATGAACGTCGAACTCATTGATGTCGAGTGTCTTCAGTCCCTGCCCCTCCCCATCCCACTCCAATGCGGCGCGGGCCGTGAGCACGCCGGGCTGATCAACCGAGATCGCGGAAAGGGACAGTGGGCCGTTTCCAAAACGGCTGCGCGCGGCAAGCCGCAAGGGCTGCGCATCCAGATCCAGAAAAACGGGATCCACATACAACTGCCCCGCATCCAGGGCCCATTCAATCGGTCCGGCACACGCTTTGCCATCACAGCGCAGATCAAAGTCCGCCCGCATGCCCAGGCCCTCGCTGGCCAGGGTCCCTGAGGCATTGTTCAAAACCATGCCCGAACCCCGCAAAGCGCCCTTCACCCGGAAAGCAGGCCCCTCGCCGCCCGATGCGGAGAGTTCGAGATCCAGCACACCGCCATCCGCCCCGACGTCCTGGGCTTCAAGGCCGAGTTCACCCAGAAGAGGAGGCAATGCGGACAGTTTCAGACCATGGAATGCCCCCTTGGCGCGCCACGCCCCTGAATCCCGACTCCAGGTCGCCGTGATGTCCCCGCGGCCCCCGGCAAGAGTGAGTTCATCGGACCACAGCCGCAGCTCGCCGCGTTCACGATCAAATTCCAGTTCCAGGGGCTGACCGTCGAGCAGGGGCACGCCGGGCTGCCCGGAAACCCGAGCCGACCGGCAGCCCAGACGGTCCGCACTGATTTCCAGACGCCCACAGTCAAGCCGCATCCGCTCCGCGCCGGGGCTGTCTTTCAGGAAGGACGCCAGGTCAATTTCGACGTACGCCGTCGGTGCTCCCTCACCCGAACCCAGGTCCAGGCCCGCGCTCAGCCCAGCGGCGCGCCAATCCTCCGCGTCAACGGGTCCCGTCGAGAGGCGGATCTCGTCGATCGCGTGCGCCGCAAACGCCACAAGCAGAAAAACCAACGCGGAGACGTAGCCGGAAATGGGCATGCGGCCCGCAATCCACCCGCGACGGGCCCTCATGATCTGAAACACTGCGCGCGCCCACTCGGCCACGCTTACTCGCCGGGAAAGACTCCGGTGGACAGGTAACGGTCTCCCCGATCACAAACAATGGTGACGATGACCGCGTTCTCCAATTCCTCCGCCAGGCGCAGCGCCACCGCCGCCGCGCCGCCCGACGAGATACCCGCGAAGATCCCTTCCCGGGCGGCCATCTGGCGTGCCGTCTCCTCCGCCGTGGGCTGGTCCACGGTCAGGATGGTATCGATCTCATCCGGGTGATAGATGCCGGGTTGGTACTCCACGGGCCACTTACGTATGCCCGGAATCTGGGCCCCATCCGCCGGATGGACGCCGATCACCTGGATCTCCGGATTCATCGATTTCAGATACCGACCCGTGCCCATGATCGTGCCCGTGGTGCCCATCGAGCTGACGAAATGGGTGATACGCCCGCCGGTATCGCGCCAGATCTCCGGCCCCGTGGTCAGTACATGGGCGGCCGGATTGTCCTCGTTGGCGAATTGATCCAGCACCACGCCCCTGCCCTCGGCCTGCATACGGTCGGCCAGGTCCCGGGCGCCCTCCATCCCCTGCTCCTTGGTCACCAGAATAATGTCCGCGCCGTAGGCCCGCATCGAGGCCCTGCGTTCCACGGTCATGGTCTCCGGCATGATCAGGACCATGCGATAGCCCTTGATGGCGGCCGCCATGGCCAGCGCGATCCCGGTATTGCCCGAGGTCGCCTCAATCAGGGTGTCGCCGGGTTTGATGTCACCGCGCTCTTCGGCGGCGCGGATCATGTTCACGGCCGGTCGATCCTTGACGGAGCCCGCGGGATTGTTTCCCTCCAGTTTCGCCAGCACCACGCTGCTTCCCCCGGGTACGAGACGTTGCAGCCGCACCAGGGGTGTATTGCCCACGAAGGCTTCGATGGTGGGAAAGTCCTGCGCGGACGAGGGCATGGAAGCTTGATTCATGGGATGGCCGGGCGCGGGTCGGGGTTGAGGGTTATCCGGAACCTTGCCACAGCCCCCGCGTGACCACATCCCCCGCCAAGGAAGCTCTGAACGAATCGTGACACGGCGCCTTGGCCCGTCTAATCGCCCATT
>JBMYTY010000429.1:0-2151 GCA_049604855.1 Gammaproteobacteria bacterium
ATCGGCCTTCCAGCGAGTAGCCCGCCACGTGAGGGCTGGCAAGGCTGCATTGGCCCAATAGCCCCAGGTGCACGTGAGGCTCCCCTTCCCAGGTATCGATGACCATATCCGTCCGCCAGGCATGCCTGAGCAAGGCGGATGTATCAGCCACCGCGCCCCGCGAGGCATTGATAACAATGGCTCCGTTGCGACACAAAGAAAGAAACGGTTCGTCGATGAGATGAAACGTCGGCCAACGCTTACGTCGCTCCAGGGGCACATGCACGCTGATCACGTCACTGCGCTGCAATAACTCCTCCAACTCCACAAAACCCTCACTGCCCTCTTCCATGGCACGGGGTGGGTCGTTGACCAGACAACGAACCCCTATCGCCTCGAACAGCGCCTTGACGCGCGACCCCACATTACCCAAACCCACGATGCCCACGACCATATCTCGGGTATCGAGGTCGCGCCGATGCAGCAGTTCAAGCACGACGCGCAGCACCCATTGCGCGGCGGCCGCGGCGTTACAGGCCGGGGCGGACTGGACCGTGATACCCCGGTCGCGCAACCAAGTCTGATCCAGATGGTCCACCCCTATGGTGGCTGATCCGACGAATCGGACGGCGGAGTCAGCGAGCAATGGAGCATCCACCCGGGTCACCGAACGAACCAGCAGGACTTCAGCGTCGCGCACGTGCTCCGGCCCGATCTCCCGGCCGGGCAATGTCGTCACATCGCCCAAGGGTTCGAAGGCTTCGCGCACGCCGGGCATGTTCTCGTCAGCGACAATTTTCATCGGCCACCACTGTAGCGGGAGGAGTCGGTCGAATTCATACGGTGTTGATCACTGTTTTGATCGCTTCCACACAGCCCGTCATTGTCGAACGGCCCTCACCGGGGTGACAATAGGAAGCTTTCATCGGCCAAAGCGTCGAGCACGCAGCACCTACCGAATCCATGGGAATCCAAGCGCACAAACACTATCCGGGGAAGGAGGAGTCCGGCTTCACCCTGATCGAACTGATGATCGTGATCGCGATCATCGGAATCCTCACCGCCGTGGCCGTTCCCCAATACCAGAACTACGTGATGCGGGCGAAGAATACCGAGGCGATCACCTACGGGTCCCACGCCAAGGAATCCGTCGCGGAATACTGGATGGTCGAGGGAAGCATGCCCACCGATGCCACCCAAGCGGGGATCGAGGATGTATCCACCGAGATCATCCAGGCCATCCGATATTCGCGCACCGGCGACAACGAAGCCGTGGTCCAGGTACGCATGAACCCAACCGCCTACGACACCGC
This sequence comes from Gammaproteobacteria bacterium, assembly GCA_049604855.1. Classification (GTDB taxonomy): domain Bacteria; phylum Pseudomonadota; class Gammaproteobacteria; order JACKNK01; family JACKNK01; genus JBMYTL01. Next base: position 1,293 of record JBMYTY010000429.1, read on the forward strand.
CCCCTATACCACCCTGGAATTCACCGCCACGGCGGGCAGTGGCGGGATTTCCTGGAGCTGCGGCCCCGGCTCCATCAACCCCGCCAAGGTCAAATTCCTACCCGCCAGTTGTCGCGACTGACACCGGTTTTCGCTGAGTCATGGACACGTCAGCTATCGAGCGCCTGGTCCTTCGCCTGGACGCCTTGCTTGATCGGGTCGAACCGCTACTTCCCCATCCGCGCCAGGAACCGGATTGGCGCAGCACCATTGCCTGGCGCTGGCGTGCGCGCCACGGCCTGGTTCCCGTCAATCATCCTCACCAGTTCGCGCTTTCCGACCTGCTCGAAATCGATCGCCAGCGGGAAGAATTGGAACGCAACACGCGCCAGTTCGTGCAGGGCCGTCCGGCGAATAACGCTTTGCTCTGGGGGTCCAGGGGCACCGGCAAGTCATCCCTGGTGAAGGCCCTTCTTCACGGCTATGCGGATCAGGGCCTGCGGCTGATCGAGGTGGACAAGAACGGCCTGGAAGACCTCCCCGAGATCGTAGACCTGATCTGGAATCGGCCTGAACGGTTCATCCTGTTCTGCGACGACCTTTCCTTCAGTGAGCACGAGCCCGGCTATCAGGCCCTGAAGGCGCTGCTCGACGGTTCGATTGCCTCGACGCCCGACAACCTCCTTTTGTACGCGACCTCCAATCGGCGCCACCTGATTCCCGAGTTCCAGAGCGAGAACCAACAGGCTCACTGGATCGATGGCGAACTGCACCAGGGCGAGGCCGTCGAGGAAAAAGTTTCGCTGTCCGAGCGCTTCGGCCTGTGGCTGTCGTTTTACGCCTTCAAGCAGGATGAATACCTTGCCATCGTGGAACACTG
>JBMYTY010000430.1:0-2143 GCA_049604855.1 Gammaproteobacteria bacterium
GAAATGGGCGATTAGACGGGCCAAGGCGCCGTGTCACGATTCGTTCAGAGCTTCCGTAGCAGGCAACGCCGGGGGAGTAGGTGACGAATCGGTGGCGGATGGCGCGGAAGGCGCCGCTGACGAGTCGTCTCTTTGATCCCCGGGCGGTGTGCCCTTTTTGCCCGTTTTCAACGGGTTGTCCTGATTCGGACGTCTAATTTGGACGTTTCTGGCCACGGGAAATTCCCCTGATCCGCTTGGGGCGGGGCTGCGCGGGGGAGGGGAACTGGGAAAGAATACACCCGCTACTTTATCTAGCCCCGTACAACCAGAGAGCGCTGTTGATGGCTGTTGAAACCCCCGTATGTGATTTTGGGACCCCTGCCAAGGAATTCAGCCTGATGGGCGTGGACGGCGAAAAATGGGATCTTGAGCGATGCAAGGGCCCCAAGGGCTTGCTGATCATGTTCATCTGCAACCATTGCCCCTACGTAAAGGCGATCCGTGAACGGCTGATACGAGACGCTTCGGAGCTTCAGGCCGTGGGGATCGGGGTGGTGGCGATCAACTCCAACGATGCCGTGCAATACCCGGACGACTCGTTCGAAGCGATGCAGGCCACTGCGCGCGAGTATGGCTACCCCTTCCCCTACCTGTTCGATGAGACGCAGGACGTGGCCCGTGCCTATGACGCGGTATGCACACCGGACTTCTTCGGATACAACGCCGCGGGTGAGCTGCAGTACCGAGGGCGTCTCGATTCCAGCCGCAAGGAGACCGCCCCCGAGGATGCGCCGCGTGAGCTTTATGAGGCCATGAAGCAGGTGGCGGAGACCGGACGTGGTCCGGACGAACAGGTGCCCAGCATGGGCTGTTCCATCAAGTGGAAGAGCGTTGACTGATCGGTCCAAGCTGGGCGCTGGTCGTTCGAATCACGATCAGGACGTTACCGACCAGAGACTGACCGATTTGTCGGGTCGCCTGGCCGAGGTCACCTTGAACGGGGGCCTGCGGGTCGCTGTCGCTGAGTCCTGTACGGGAGGATGGTTGGCAAAGGTCCTGACCGATCTGCCCGGGAGCTCAGGCTGGTTCGATCGGGGCGTGGTGACGTACAGCAACGCGGCGAAAACGGATCTCCTGTCCGTGCCTGAGTCCCTGATCGCCCGGGATGGGGCCGTGAGCGAGTTGGTGGCGATCGCCATGGCGGAGGGCATGGCGAGGATCAGCGGCGCGGACCTGACCGCCGCCATTACCGGTATCGCGGGGCCGGGAGGAGCGGTTGACGGAAAGCCCGTGGGCACCGTCTGGTTCGCGTGGCATGGACCGCGGGGGAGTGCGTCGCGTCGTTTGCTGTTCGACGGGGACCGGGATTTGGTCCGTCGGCAGGCCGTGGCCGCGGCCTTGGAGGGGTTGCTTGAGCAAGCCGAATCGTTGTGAAGCCACGAGTGTCCTGAAGCCCACTTCGTCGCGGCGATTTCACCTTTCGGAAGCGGATGGTGCACCGCCGATACGGTCATGACCCCGACGGGCGCAACGCGACGGATATTCGTGGCACTTTGGCCCGATGACGCCGTGCGTGCGCGGCTGGCGGGCGTTGGAGCGGAGTGGTTCGCGCAGGGCGCTCCGCATTCGGTGGCACCGCGTCTGGTGCCAGCGGGCAATCTTCATCTCACGCTGGCGTTCATCGGCGCGTGTTCCGAATCATGCCTGCATGACGTTGCCGGCGCAGCGGATCGTTGTGCCCGACAACATCAGGAAGTGACGCTGACCCTGGATCATGGTGCCTGGTTTCGACGCCCCAGGGTTGGTTGGCTGGGCCCCCGGAAATGGCCGCGCGCGCTGGATTGCATGGTGGCTGACCTCCGGAGTGACCTGGACCAACGGGGGGTCGCTCATTCCGCGGGTCCGTTCCGGCCTCACGTCACCCTGGCGCGCAAGGTCTCCCATCGGCCTCCGCAGGCGGGATCCGCACCAATCACCTGGGTGGCACGCGACATCGGAGTGGTGGAATCGGTATCGACGCCCGAGGGAGTCCGGTATCAGCTTTTGAGCCACCACCTCTTGCAAATTAACACCCGTGGCGCGAATACTGTGTAAGAATACAGTAAATCGAGAGCGCCATCTTGATTCAGACCGCTGACCTATTTCCGGGGGAACCGACAAT
>JBMYTY010000431.1:0-2141 GCA_049604855.1 Gammaproteobacteria bacterium
GCTTGCTGTTATGCCATGATTGCGCGCTGAAACCCCACCCGGAGACGCGATTCCGTGAGCCTGTTTGAGCAACTGCGCGACACCATGGCCGCCACCCTTAAGATTTCCCCCGATCTCATCAAGGAGGAGTCCACGGCGGAGGAGATCACGGCCTGGGATTCCCTGGGGCACGTGAACCTGATGATGGCCCTGGAGCAGACCTTCGACCTGTTCCTCGACGTGGAGGACTTCGCGAAGCTCAATACCGTGCCCGCCATTCTGGAGTGTCTGCGCGAAAACGGGGTCGGGTAGACCGGCGCGTTGCCGGGCATTAATCCATGGGTGTGGTCGAGAAACTCTCCGGCGTCCTGCACCGGCACCTTGATGCCGAACGCATGGACCGCTTGCGCTCGCTTTATTTCGCGGGTCGGCGTCGCCTGTTTCCGCTCATGCGCATGGTGCACGGTACCTTCGGAGCGGACGACCTGGTGGAACACCTGCGCGCGCGCTTTCCGGAGGACTTCGACGTGCTCATGGTGCACAGCTCCGTCAACCACATGGAGCCCACCTATACCGGTACGCCCCTGGACCTGGTGAACGCGCTGAAGACCTTTTGCGGCCCGGAGCGAACCCTGGTGATGCCCGCTTTTTACTTCGGCGACCCGGAGTACCCGAGCGTGGCGGCCACGTTTGCCGCCAAACCACGTTTTGACCTGCGTCGCACACCATCGCAGATGGGGCTGGCGACGGAATTGTTCCGTCGTACCCGGGGGGCCTTTCAGAGCCGTCATCCCGTCTATCGCGTCAGCGCGTTCGGGCCCATGGCGGAGGAGCTGGTTCGTGGCCACGAGACGGCGGGAACGCCAAGCGGAACGGGCACGCCCTTCGACTTCATGGCCAAACACCGAACGCTGATTCTCGGCGTGGGCAAGTTCTCCGATGTCCTCACCCAGGTTCATCACATCGAGGATGTCATGGGCGATGAGTTTCCGGTCCCCGCCACGAGCGGGGAACCCATAGACCTGACCGTGGTGGACAAGGGGGAGGACATTCCGGTGCGGATCGGTCAGCGCGGCTTCCAGTGGCGGCGCGACATGGGGCGCTTGTATGAACTCATGCCGAAAGGGGCATTGCACGAGTGGCGCTTTCATCACGTGCCCATGTTTTCCACCCATGCCCATGCGGTGTCGGAGTCGCTGGAGGCCGCGGCGCGGGACGGGCGCACCTTGTACATTCCCCGTTAGACCGGATTGTCCACACGGCGCGGTCGTCGGCGAGTTCCCCAGCGGACCGGGCTTGGATCACTGATCACCTTTTTCACGGGCTCCTGCCATGCGTTTCCACCACATCGGCTATGCCGTCGCGGATATTCAGATCTTTCTCGACGAGCACCTGTTGCCGCTGTTCGCACCCGAGGAGGTGTCGGGCATAACGGATGATCCGATACAGAAAGTACGCGTTTGCTTCGCGCGCATGCAGGGTGGCACCACGATCGAGTTGGTGGCGCCCCTGGAGGAGGGTAGTCCGGTGGATACGATCATCGACAGCCCGCGGGGTGGGCTGTACCACCTGTGCTACGAGGTCGATGACCTGGATGCGACCATCATGGATTTCCGCCGCAAGCGTTACATGGCGCTGGGGCGACCGGTTCCGGCCGTTGCGTTCGACAATCGCCGTATCGTGTTTCTGATGACACCCCAGCACGACTTGATCGAACTGTTGGAAGCGGAGTGAATCGGGGCTACTCGTAGTGCAGCGATTCCGCCGATGAAACACGGGTCGCGGCCAGGGCGGGGTAAAGCGCGGCCAGCAGGCAGACGCCGATCACGCCCAGGGATGTGAGCAACAACAAGCGTCCGGAGGGCTCATAGGCCAGTTCGAACAGCGTGAATCCGTCCAGGAAGGCGACGCTCACGGCACCCAGTATCGAACCCAGCGCGGCGGACAGCACCGCGCCCACCAGCCCGATGAGTGAGCCCTCGATGAGCAACAAACGGATCATCTGGCCGTTGCTCATGCCCACGACGCGGTAGATGGAGAATTCCCGCGCCCGCGAGCGCACCTGGATCAACAGCGCGTTGGCGACCCCGATGCCGGCCAGGGCGACGGTCAGGCTGAGGATGAAATCGAAGATCACGAAATCCCTATCGATCTCCTGCTGC
>JBMYTY010000432.1:0-2130 GCA_049604855.1 Gammaproteobacteria bacterium
GCGCGTACTCTGACGGCCCGCCCCGTATTCACGGCTTCCCATTGCTTCCCCCAGCACTGCCATGAGTGATCAAACTTTCGACCTGGGTTCCATCCGGGAACAGATCGATGCGCTGGACGCCTCGATCCAGGAACTGGTGACCCAGCGCGCACGCCTCGCGTTGCAGGTCGCCGAGGCCAAACGACGTTCCGGGGAGACGAGCAATTTCTACCGCCCGGAGCGTGAGGCGCAGGTCCTGGACCTGGCCGTGGGGCGTAATGAGGGTCCGCTTGCGGATGAGACCATCATCCGCCTGTTTCGGGAGATCATGTCGGCCTGTCTGGCTCTGCAGGAGCCCCTGAAGATCGCTTTCCTCGGCCCGGAGGGTACGTTCAGCCAGGAGGCGGCGATCAAGCATTTCGGGCACGCGCTGCAAACCCTGGCCATGGGCTCCATAGACCAGGTCTTCCGCGAGGTGGAGGCGGGTAGCGCTCACTACGGTGTGGTGCCCATCGAGAACTCCACCGAAGGTTCGGTGAACTTCACCTTGGACATGTTCGTCCGCTCTCCCGTCAGGATCTGTGGCGAGGTGGAGTTGCGGGTGCATCACAATCTGCTGGCCAACGAAAGCGCGTATGCGGGTATCGAGCGCGTGTACAGCCATCCACAATCTCTGGCCCAGTGCCGTGAGTGGCTCGATGCGAATCTGCCCCATGCTGAGCGTATTCCCGTCAGTTCCAATGCCGAGGGGGCCCGCATGGCCGCCGCTGAGTCCGGAGGGGCGGCCATCGCCGGTCAGATCGCGGCGGAGATCCATGGGATCAGTGTGCTTGCGGAAACCATCGAAGATGAGCCCGACAACACCACCCGGTTCGCCATCATCGGGACCCAGGATGTCGGCCCCACGGGCGATGACAAGACATCGCTTCTGCTTTCCGTGGACAACGAACCCGGTGCCCTCTATGGCATGCTGGCACCCTTTTCGGAGCACGACATCAGTATGACCCGCGTCGAATCCCGCCCGTCCCGACGGGGCAACTGGGACTACGTGTTCTTCGTGGATGTGTTGGGTCATGCCGATGACCCCGGGGTCCGCGACGCCCTCATGGCGGTCCGTTCCAAGGCCTCCCTGTTCCGCGTTCTGGGTAGTTACCCCGCCACCCGAACCTGATCCTCCAGCGAGTGATCCCATGACGGATTCCCCATTCCACCGCTTGGCCGTGTCCGGCGTTCTCGGTCTGCATCCCTATCAACCCGGCAAGCCTCTGTCTGAACTGGAGCGTGAATACGGGATCCGGGACGCGGTGAAGCTGGCTTCCAACGAAAACCCTCTGGGGCCGAGCACGGCGGTACGGGAGGCGCTGGAGCATGCGGTTACCGATGTGCCCCGTTATCCCGACGGCAACGGGTTCGCGCTCAAGGCGGCTTTGAGCGCTCGCCATGGTTGGGAGCCGTCAACAATCACGCTGGGGAATGGTTCCAACGACGTTCTGGACATGGTGGCGCGCGCCTTCCTCGGGCCGGGGCGCGAGGCTGTGTTTTCCGAGCACGCCTTCGTTGTTTATCCCATTGCCACCCAGGCGGTGGGGGCGACGGCGCGTGTCGCCAAGGCCAGGGACCACGGTCATGATCTCGATGCCATGGCCGCACTGGTGAGCGACAGGACGTCCGTGGTTTTCATCGCGAACCCGAACAACCCCACGGGCACCTGGCTGCGTGCCGCCGAGTTGGAGGCCTTCATCGCCGGATTGCCCGATCATGTGATCTGCGTGGTCGATGAGGCCTATTTCGAATATGTGGATGAGCCCGATTACCCCGACGCGAGCCAGTGGTTGGAGCGCTTCCCGCGTTTGATCGTCACCCGCACCTTCTCCAAGGCCTATGGGTTGGCGGCCTTGCGGGTGGGCTTCGGAATCTCGCACCCGGATGTGGCCGACCTGCTCAATCGCGTCCGGCATCCGTTCAATGTGAATGAATTCGGGCTGGCGGCCGCCGTGGCGGCATTGGGCGACGAAGCGCATCTGCGCGACAGCGTGGCGCTCAATACCCGGGGCAGGGCCCGCTTGGGCGCGGCATTCGAGGGTCTCGGGCTATCGGCGATCGAGTCGGTGGGGAATTTCATCACCGTGGACGTGGGCCGGGGCGCCGCCC
>JBMYTY010000433.1:0-2129 GCA_049604855.1 Gammaproteobacteria bacterium
GAAGGCTGTGTCGTGCATAACTGATCTGAATTCTTTGTAGCGATCCCAGTCGCAGTAGGCCTTTTTGACCACGACGTTTCCCTTGAGCAGGAGGCGTTCCAGAACCAGCTGCATCTCGGTGAGGCGGACGTCGTTGTTACGAATCCAGCCGGGACCGAAATTGGACTCCACCGCAAGGGCGGGTGCGACCACCGACAGCAAGACCAGTACGGCCGCGAACCACCCCATGCCTGATCGCCATCGCCCAACGGGGACAGGCCCGGAGTCTGAGACGGATTTTCGCCTGGAAGGGGGCACCGCTCTCATACGATCGCGGGTTCGCCGATATCGTCCACCGGTCGCAGGTCGCTCTCCGATTGCAGCGCCTCGATCTCCTCGACCAGGGTCTCGGCCCGCTGGGTGCGCCCGATATGAAACAGGGCCTCGCCCTCGTGGGCCAGGGGCAGGTTGGTCCGGCCGATGACGATACCGGTGCTGGGCGCGAGCACTTCCGCCTCCTGCTCGCCGAAGGGATCGGCGATGACGCCCAGCACATCGCCCTTGTTCACGGCGGCCCCCAGGGCGGAATGCGCGCGCAGGATGCCGCTCTGACCGGCCCGTACCCAGGTGCTGGACCTGAGCACGGTCGAGGGTTTGGACTTGCGTCGGCTGGGTGGAAGCATCTCCAGGGCCCGTAGGATATTGATGCAGCCGACCACGCCCTGGTGGATCGAGAATTCGTGAAAACGCAGGGCCTCACCGGCCTCGTAGGTGAGGATACGTACATCCATGTCACGCCCGGCACCGCGCAGAGAACCCTCGATGATGTTGGAGTGCAGGGCGACCGGGGCACCAAAGGCCCGCGCAAGTCGCTCGATCTCCGGGTCCTCCAGGTCGGCGCGGATCTGCGGCAGGTTGTCCCGGTGGATGGCGGCGGTGTGCAGGTCGATACCGTAGTTGCAGCGTTTGACCACTTCTTCCAGAAACAGCCCGGCCACACGCCCGGCCAGGGAGCCGCTTTCCGAACCCGGGAAGCTGCGGTTGAGGTCGCGTCGGTCGGGCAGGTAACGCGAGCGGTTCAAAAAGCCGAACACGTTGACGATGGGCGCGGCGATCAGCGTGCCCTTGAGTCGTTTCAGCGCGGGCATGCGCAACAGGCGGCGGATGATCTCGACGCCGTTGATCTCATCCCCGTGCACGGCCGCGCTGACCAGCAGTGTCGGCCCCTCGGAACGCCCATGGACCACGTGAAGGGGCATGTTCACCGGCACGGCGGTGTAGAGCCCGGCCACGGGTATCGACAGTGCCGCCGTGCTGCCGGCGGCTACCCGGGTGTCATGAATCTCGAACGCTGGGCGTCGCTTGCGTGTGGCCATGGCCGGACTACCGGGGAAATAGAGGAATCAGCCCTTGCCGCGGGTCTTGGTGCGGTTGGGTTTGGCGTTCTTCTCCATGAAACTGATGATCATGCCCGCCACATCCTTGTTGGTGGCGGTCTCGATGCCTTCCAGGCCCGGGGATGAATTGACCTCCATGACCACGGGGCCGTGGTGGGAGCGGAGTATGTCCACGCCACAGACGTTCAATCCCATGATTTTCGCCGCGCGCACCGCGGTGGAACGTTCCTCGGGCGTGAGCCGGATCAGGCTCGGCCGTGCCGCCGCGGTGCAGGTTGGAGCGGAACTCGCCCTCCTTACCCTGACGCTTCATGGCCGCCACCACCTTGTCACCAATGACCAGGCAGCGGATGTCCGCGCCACCGGCCTCCTTGATGAACTCCTGAAGCAGGATGTTTGCCTTCAGGCCCATGAAGGCTTCCACCACGCTCTCGGCGGCGGACTCGGTCTCCGCAAGGACCACGCCGATACCCTGAGTACCCTCCAGCAGTTTGATCACCGCCGGGGCGCCGCCAACCATCTTGAGCATGTCCTGGATGTCATCGGGGGAGTGAGCGAAGCAGGTGACGGGCAGGCCGATGCCCTTGCGCGCGAGCAGCTGCGATGCGCGCAGCTTGTCTCGCGACCGGCTGATTGCGACCGATTCATTGACCGAATAGACACCCATCATCTCGAATTGGCGCAGCACCGCCGTGCCGTAGAACGTGACCGACGCACCGATGCGCGGAATGATCGCCTCGATACCCGTAATCG
>JBMYTY010000434.1:0-2117 GCA_049604855.1 Gammaproteobacteria bacterium
GGCGCCTTGGCCCGTCTAATCGCCCATTTCAGCGTTGCGAATCTTCGCAATAGCGAGCTATTACGTTCCCATACATCAACAAATGGGCGCCTTGAACTGAACGATTATCCAACCCAATTCGCTCGCGCCAGATTCATTCAGAGCTTCCTGAATACAGATTACGGTCTTCCGTGGCCCCGTGGCATAGGCGATTCGGGCTAGTCAAAAGATGGGCGTGGCGTCCCGGATCGTGCGTCAGTCACTCAGCTCCTCCAGGTGATCGGGGGTGTCACTCAGCAACGCGCCCATGAGTGCGTGCAGTCGTCGCGTCTTCACCGGTTTGTTGAGCAGCGGGTGTCCGCTGGCGCGTACCGCGCGGAGTTGCTCGGGACCGGTGTCTCCGGTGATGACCAGGGCGGGGGTTTCGGCCCCGGTCACCTTGCGCAGGGCGTCGATGGCTTTGCTGCCGCTCCATGCGCCGGGCAGCCGGTTGTCAACGATGAGCAGTTCGGGTGACCAGCGCGAGGCGGTCTCCAGGGCCTCATCGACATCGGCCGCCAGTTGGACGTCGCATTGCCACATCTCAAGTATGAGACCCGTGGCTTCCAGTACGTCGGGGTCATCGTCCAGGACCAGCACGCGACGGTTCTTGAGGGGGGCGGCCACATCCTCGCGTTGGGATTCGGTCTTCGCTGCCCGCGTTTCGTCGCTGGCTGGAAGACTCAGGGTGAAGCGCGATCCGTGGCCCACGCGCGAACGCAGATTGAGGTCCGCTTCGAGCAGGTTCACCAGTCGTTTCACGATGGCCAGTCCCAGTCCCAGTCCCTGCTGCCTGCTCCGTTGAGGGTTCCCCACCTGGTGAAACTCCAGGAAGACGCGCTCCTGTTCCTCGGCGGGAATTCCAATTCCGGTATCGATTACATCGACACGGGCGAGCCCACTGCGAACCCGCAGGGCCAGTAGCACTCCGCCTTCCCGGGTGTAGCGCAGCGCGTTCGTGAGCAGGTTTCTCAGGATGCGCCCGACCATGGCGCGGTCGCTGATCACCAAGCAGGAAGCCTTGGTGAGATGCACGTGCAGTCGCAGGCACCGATCCTCGGCGTGTACCGCCACGGTTCGGTAAATCTCCTCGACCAGTGTGCGCAGGTCGAAAAGCTCCGGGTGGGGGTGAACCACGCCCGCTTCGAGCTTGGAGATGTCGAGCAGGGAGTCCAGCATGGACCCGACGGCATCCAGGGACTCGCGGATACGTTCCACCACCTCGGCCGTCTTGGCGGGACTTTGCTGGTTGATCTGGCTCGTGGCCAGTGTGTCCATCCACAGGCCCATGGCGTGTATGGGCTGGCGCAGGTCGTGGCTGGCGGAGGCCAGAAAGCGGGATTTCGCCGCATTGGCGTGTTCGGCCGCCTCACGGGCGGACTGGATTGCCCGTTCGCGGTCGATTTGCGCGGTGATGTTGGTGAACGTGGTGACCATGTCGCCGTCGGGCATGACACCGCGTGCCAATTCCAGGGTGCGCCCATCGCTCAGTTGATGCTCGCTCTGATCGGATAGTTGCGAGGGCTCGGGCAGGCCCGCGGCATGCAACAGCTCAGCGATCCTTTCTCCATCCGTGTCGGTCTCTCCTCTGGTGATGCCTTGGTCGCCGCCGGTTTCCATCAGCATCGCCGTCAGGCGGTCATTCCACAGATGGGGGCGGTCCGCGCTGTCGCTTACGAGAATGCCCTGGCTCATGGTTTCGAGAATGGTTCTCAGGAGCTGACTGCGTGCCTCCGCGCGCGCGCCCAGCGCGTTGTTCTCGATGGCGAGGCGCTCGGATTGCTCAAGGGTCCGGTTCACGTTCCGGGACATGGAGGTGTAGGCGATCAGGGCGGCGCACAACAGGGCGGCCAGCCCCAGGGCCAGTGTTTCCCCGGTGCTGATCAGGGCGATCATGAGGCCGCCCATGGACGGATAGACATGGGCGACGAAGGACGGGAAATAGGGCGCGAAGGCGGTGATGGAACCGCCGGCGAACCCGGTGATGATGATGGTCAGCAGGACGATGGACGTGGGGTGGTCAGCATCGATGAACATGAGGGCACACAGCCCCCAGCTGAGCCCGAAGAGCACCGTGATCGCGGCCGAGCGTTGTCCCC
>JBMYTY010000435.1:0-2106 GCA_049604855.1 Gammaproteobacteria bacterium
CACCTGCGTTCGACGCCTTCGGCCAGCCAGTGATGGCATAGGTGGTCGTGGAAGGCGGGATTGGGCTCCACCGAACCCAGATAGGTCCAGTTGTCCGATTCGTACCCGGTCTCCTCGCGCAGCTCACGCACGGCCGCGGCCTGCGGATCTTCGCCGGGATCCACCATGCCGCCCGGCGTCTCCAGGGTCGTATACCCCACGCCGAATCGATATTGTCGGATCATGACCAGACGTTGCCGCTGGTCCAGAGCAACCACATTCACCCAATCGACGGATTCGAGCACCAGGCGCTCGAAGACCTTGCCGTTGCGCGGATTGCGCAGGCGGTCGATCCGCTTTTCGAACAGGATCAGACCTACGTCTTCATAACGTGAGTCGAGCAGGTCCCAGTCGAGCGCTTGACCGGCCATTAGTGCGCGGGCGCAGGCGGGAATTCGAGCCGCGTCTGGGTGGTCGACTGCATGCCCAGCTTGTGCTCGAGCCGCCGCCGGCGGTGTTGATGGCACCCATCCGACGGCCGCAGTCGGCACAGCCTGTGGGTGAAGGTCAGGGCCGTTTGCATGTCCTTGGTCACGTGCTCGTAGTACATGGCGAGACGTTGCAGGGCCTCCGGATGGTCTTGTTCGGCAATCCGGTGCCACAGGTGGGTGGCTTGGGCCCACTCCCCTTTGCGCCCATGTGCCCGGGCGAGCTCCAGTAGTCCGGTCGTGTCCAGACCGGCCGCGTAGGCCAGGAGCTGGGCGTGGAGATCTTCGCCATTGTGTTGCGCTCGATGGCGAGCAACGGCGAGGGCATCGGCGTCGTGCCGGGTCGGGTCGTCGTAGGCCTCGCGCAACCTGTGCAGCAGGGCTACCAGGGAGATGACATCCCGGCGGTTGTGCTCCACCAGGGCCGGTAGGCGTTGCGTGATGCCGCATCGCACCCATTGAAACCACACCTGGGGCGCCTCGGCACCAGAAAGGTCGTCTGTGCGCGTATAGCCCAGCAGCTGCCTTTCCGCGGTCTGCAGCCGGCAGTTCCCCCAGCGGCTGCCGAAGGCGCGGCGGGTCGGGTGCAGCAGATCCAGATGTTGCAGAGGCCCGAAGGGATCCGGCATGGCGGCCAGTCTGTAGCGGGCGGCGAGCAGGGGTGAGTCGAAGCCCTTGCCGTTGAAGGTGACCAGCGTGCTTGCATCCTCGAGGAAGCGGCCGGCGGCAGCGAGCATCGCCGGCTCACCCGAGAAGCCGGTCAGCAAGTACTGGTGCATGTGAAGACCGTCCGGTGCGAGTCGTGCCAGGCCCAGTAGAAAGACGAGCGTGCCCGTGCCACCGGCCAGGCCCGTGGTCTCGGTATCCATGAAAACGAGGTCGCCGTCGTGGTCGGCCCTATCCTGGCCGAACAGGGCGTTGCCATGGGTGATGTCGCCTTCGAGCCTGACCACACCGTGCCGGGTACCGTAAGGGATGACGCTCTCGGTCGCGATCACACCCTCGGCGACCAGTTCACCCCCGACCAGTGCGGCCAGCTCGGGGGTGCCGGCGCGAGCGTCTCGACCTGTGACCACCGCGCGCGGCGTAAGCATGCGCTGCAGACGCATCCGCAGCGGCGTGGTGTTCCGCTCGGGTGTAGGCGCAGGCCCGTTCGCTCCCGAGATCTCGGGCAGGCTCCCGGACTGTCGGCGCAATCCATCGAGACGGCTTCGAAAATCTGCCACTGTCGGGTCTCCTGTGTGATCGCGGTCGGCGTGACGACCTGTACTCATGGCCCGCGACCCAGGCAGCGGGGAGATCTTGCTGTATGTAGTGATCGCGGTCGGCGTGACGACCTGTACTCATGGCCAGAGCTCAATGGAAACCCGCATCCTTGCCGGCCAACCGCTCCAATACGGTCACCGCCGCCGTTTTCGGTGAATGGCCCCGTTGCTGCTCGGTAGCCAGGATAGGGCCGACGCACAGGGGGCAGCCATGCTTGCAGGCGCAGGCCTTCACCATCTCCTGGGCCTCCGTCACGATCCGTTCCCTGAGGTCATACAAGGGCGCCGACAGGCCGATGCCCCCCGGGTAGTTGTCGTAGAGAAACACCGTCGGGTGGAACTGGTCGCCGTCCAAGGCTTGCTCCTTGCCATTG
>JBMYTY010000436.1:0-2092 GCA_049604855.1 Gammaproteobacteria bacterium
GCGCACCCGGTCGAGCAGAACGGCCCAGGTGGCGCCGGGTTCAGCGGCCGCGAAGGCATCAATCTGGGCACTGTCCAGGCCTTGGAGCAATTGCCATAACTCGCGACTGGCATCGCTCTGGCGCGTCGCGGGGAGACGTTCGATCAAGCCGGCCAGGGAATGGGCGGCGCCCAGGTTGTCACCGAGCGCGCGCTGCGCATCGGCGCGAAGGCGAAACGTTCTGAGCGCCAGGGACGCGCTGGCCCTGGGGGGGGCTTGGTCGAGCTCGGCCAATACCGTCCTGGGTTCGTTCCTCCCGGCGGCGTCGTCGGCCAGCAACAAGACCCCCCGAAGTTGTGAGTCATTGCCGGCGGAGGCCATGAGCGGGCCTTGCAGGATGGCGCGCGCGGAAGCCGGGTCCTTGCCGCGCAGATAGACCTTCATCGCACTGAGGGCGAGCTCTGAGCGTGCCGGATGCTCCGCATTGCGTGCCTTCTCCAGATACACCCCGGCGGCCGGGCCGATCTGGCCCGAATCGAACAGCGCACTCGCTTGCCGGTCGAGTTTCGCGCGGTCGGATTCGGACAACTCCTTTACCGGGCCACAGGCCGTCAATGCCAGGACGCAGACCATGGCGGGAATGAAAAGCAGTCGGGAAGGTCGAGCGGTGGTGGACACGCAGTGTGGGTTCCGTGTGTGATGGACGGGTTCTCGCGGGGCGGTCTTTGGGAACCGGGAGCCCCGTGGCGGATGAGGCTCACGTTTTGATTTCCGGGAGCCGCGGTGGTTCGGGGTGTTGACGGAAAAAGTATTCAAGGCAGGTGTGAGAGTGTCAAACAAGAGGGGTGTCTTGTACGTGGTCGCGACTCCGATCGGGAATCTTGAGGACATCAGCTCGCGTGCGATGAAGGTGCTGGGCGAGGTTGGGGATGTGCTCGCTGAAGATACGCGCCATACCCGTCAGTTGTTCAATCGTCTCGGCATTCAGGCAAGGCTGCATGCCCTGCATGACCACAATGAGGAGCGGAAGGTTCGACATTGGCTGAGCGTTCTTGGCGAGGGTACGGACCTTGCCCTGGTTTCGGATGCCGGCACGCCTCTGATCAACGATCCGGGGTTCCGTCTGGTGCGTTCCGCCCGCGAGGAGGGGATACGCGTATCGCCGGTGCCCGGGCCGTGCAGCCCCGTCGCGGCTTTGAGTGCCTGTGGGCTGCCCACCGACCGGTTCGTGTTCGACGGCTTTCTGCCTCATAAATCCGTCGCCAGACGGGGGCGTCTCGCTGAATTGGGGCGTGATACCCGCACCGTGGTGATGCTGGAGTCCAGTCATCGTGTTCGGGATACGGTGATGGATATAGTCGAAGTGCTCGGAGGCGGGCGCGGTCTGGTGCTCGCCAAGGAGCTGACCAAGCTGCATGAGGCGGTGATGGGTGCGGATGCGGATTCCGTGCTGGCCTGGCTTGATGCGGATCCCGCACGGCTCAAGGGTGAGTTCGTACTCATCCTGGAAGGTGCGCCGTCCGCACCGGAAGGCGGTGTGGGGGCCGACGCATTGATTGATGCCTTGGCGGGGGAGTTGCCCGCCTCCAAGCTTGCACGCGTGGTGTCCCGACTGACTGGCCTGGATCGGAAACAGGCATACCAGAGAATCCTTGAGCGCGACCGATGATGATGTGGGTGCCGGTTTCCGCGCTCCCGGTGGGCGGTGGGGTAAATGTGCTTGAACCCGGTCGGGGCGCGGTTCAGACTCCGCGCCGGGAGTCGGCCGGGCAGTCGCTGTTCCGCTTGCGGAATGGAGGAAAGTCCGGGCTTCGAAGGGCAAGGTGCCAGGTAACGCCTGGACGGTGTGAACCGATGGAAAGTGCCACAGAAAACAAACCGCCTAAGCACGGGAGACCGTGCCGGTAAGGGTGAAAAGGTGCGGTAAGAGCGCACCGCGCGGGTGGCAACATTCCGCGGCACGGTAAACCCCACCCGAAGCAAGACCAAATAGGGGTGCATTGGTGCGGCCCGCACCGTACCCGGGTAGGTTGCTCGAGGCGCACGGCGACGTGGGTCCCAGATGAATGACTGTCCATGACAGAACCCGGCTTACAGGCCGACTCCCTCCTTT